>JABXIR010000072.1 GCA_013372965.1 Gammaproteobacteria bacterium | reverse complement strand
CTTGCTTTTCAAGGTGCCAGCGGTGCACTAAGTCGCGGTATGGCGTCGATGAAGTCGAGGTCAGATCCGTTACCTGGGTATTGAATGTACCTACTCGTGCATCGGCAAAGCGCGGTTGATAATTATTTTCGGGCATGTCAATAAAGCTGTGCAACACGCGAATCGATACAGAACGTGGATCAGTGACCGCAGCGCTCGCACCGTAGCCGGCTGCTGGATTGCTGTAGACATACTCGATCTCGAAGTCGCTGTTCTCGGGATAGCTGCGTAATTCGAGTACTTTCGACTTAGAACTGTCTAGGCCTCCGAGGGAAAAGCCCTCTCCACCGCCGTTCGGATTGCTAATTTGCAGCAGGTTTTCGCTTAAAAGGAAGTCGTCCACCTTGATCAGGATATCGCCCGACTCGTCGTCTTCAGCGACGATTTCTTGAACACCCAAAATAGCGTCTGAAATGTTCGCGTGAGATGCACGCGCTAACTCGCTCTCAGGATCAAAGTAGAACGAAAAGTTTTCGGCTACAAATTCGACGCGGTCATAATAACGCTGCGTCGAAAGAACGCCATTGCCGACATAAGCACCGACAAACGCACCAGCGTCGACAACGCCATTATCGACCTGAGCCGTGTAAATAAATTCTTCGCCGATTTGATCAGCTTTGATCAGCATGTGTACCGCACCCGAATCACGGTCGCGATAAAGCGTGAAGTAGCCTTCATGTGCATCGGAGTTTTCAGTAATCGACGCAATGGTTTCCCCTTGCTCTTCCGCGGCTGGCGCCGCTTCATCTTGACAACCTACGAGTGTGGCTGCCATTACTGCACCAGCGAGCAGTTTTAATTTCAATTCCATGATGAGGATCTCTGTATTGTTATCGTTAGTGTTAACCGTTAGAAATTAACATGTAAGTCAGTATTAGAGCTATTAGGAAAACCGAAAGAGCTTTCGATACAGAGATAGCATTCACCCACACAATCACATATAGTTGCTTTATCAATAACGACGTTTCTCCAATCGACCATGACGTTTAATGTATTATCGATCGACGGTGGCGGATTACGAGGCATCATACCGGGCCTGATACTCACCGAACTCGAAAAGAAATTACAGCACTACAGCCATCGTCCAGATGCTCGACTCTGTGACTTTTTCGACCTTATTGCTGGTACGAGCACCGGCGCCATTCTTGGCGCTTCGTACTTAACACCTGACCACAATGGACGGCCAAAATTTACGGCTGCCGATGCGGTGTCTTTGTATCAGACACGAGGCGGTGCAATTTTCAATCGAAGTACTTGGCGAAAAATCACTACCTTAGGCGGTTTACTGGAAGAGAAATACTCAGCACATGCCCTAGAAAAAATTTTGCTGCGCCAATTCGGTGAGATTGATCTTGCCTCGTTGCTCAAGCCCTGTTGCTTCGTTTCTTATGACATCGTACAGCGCAAGCCCAAGGTATTTAAGCAGCACACGGCATCGATCGAAGGTAATAATTTTCGACTGATCGATGTGCTTCGATCAACGGCAGCCGCACCAACCTACTTCGAAGCGGCTCAGGTCACATCAATTGATCGGCCTGACGTGATTCGTACATTTATTGACGGTGGGATTGTCGCCAACGACCCTGCCCTCTGCGCGTATTCCGAAGCACTTAAATTCCCCGAAGTTCGTGGCATCGCCGACATGATGATCGTGTCACTCGGCACCGGACAACAACTGCAAAGCTACACCTACCAAGATGTCAAAGGCTATGGACCACTTCGATGGGCTCAACCCGTCATCAACATTGCACTCGACGGCGGTCCGCAAATGGCCGAATACCACCTGAAAGGGATCGACTCAACCACCAACACTCAGCACGTGTATCGTCTTCAACCTGAGTTGTTTGACGCGAGCCCAGAAATGGACAACGCCACACCCGACAACCTTGATCGTCTGACCAGGGCGGGTGAACTCAATTGTGAGGCATTCGCGACGGAAATCGATCGAATTGCTAAACGATTGATCGCACATAAACACGAGCTGAACTAATTCAATAACAATTAACGTATACTTGTCCTAATGCAGGTAGGCTAGGCAAACAATGAAATTTAAATCAGTCCAAGGCTTTTCACACGGTCAGTCCGATAAAATTGGCGTTCTCATGATCAACTTAGGTACGCCCGACGCGCCCACATCCCGAGCGCTACGGCCGTACCTCAAAGAGTTTCTCTCTGATCCGCGCGTCGTAGAAATCCCCCGCATCCTGTGGATGCTAATTTTGCACTTAATTATCCTGCCTTTTCGTGCGCCTAAGTCGGCGAAAGCGTATGCGAGTGTTTGGACAGACCAAGGCTCTCCATTGATGAGCATCTCGCTGAAGCAACGAGATGAGCTGCGAGAACGCCTACGGCAAACCTACGGCGACGACGTGATCGTTGAGCTCGCCATGCGATACAACAAACCGTCAGTTAAAGACACGATCGAGGCGCTACAAACGCAAGGGGTTCGAAAACTGGTCGTGCTACCCATGTATCCTCAGTACGCTGCCTCAACCGTGGCCTCTACCTTCGACGCCGTCAGCGCTGAATTACAGCAGCGTCGCTGGATTCCCGACCTTCGATTTATCAGCCACTACCATCGTAACGAGCACTACCTTAACGCGCTCGTCAACAGCGTGCGCGAGCATTGGGATGCCAATGGGCAACGACATCTGCTGATGTCGTTCCACGGTGTCCCAAAGCGCAGTTTAGAACTCGGCGACCCGTATCATTGTGAGTGTTTAGCGACGGGTCGACTCCTCGCGGAGCGACTTGGCTTGACGAGAGAGCAGTACACAGTGACGTTCCAGTCGCGCTTCGGCAAGGCTGAATGGCTTAAACCCTATACAGATGCCACGCTCAAAGCGATGCCCGATAATGGTGTCACTGGTGTCGATGTCATCTGCCCAGGGTTTGCGGCGGACTGCCTCGAAACGCTCGAAGAGATTTGCGAGGAAAACAAAGCGTATTTCTTAGAAGCCGGTGGTGAGGAGTTCCACTACATCCCCGCTCTCAATGACCGTGACGATCATATTACCGCGCTCGCGAACGTGGTTACTGAGGAGATTGGTCTCTGGAAGGTTGATTCGTCTGAAATTACCCAGCGTGAAACATTGGCGCGACAGTGCGGCTCCAACTAAACTACGTGAGCCCCCGCACTTTACTCTGAGTCATTAATCATTAAGATGGGCGCCCTTCAAGCAGTTATGCGCCAATAGGTCCACTAGGAGCCCATCAATGACACAAGCAACACCAAACCTCGATCAGTTTGATCTTGCCTTTAAAAACAACGATCAATTGACCGACGTCAGTGTTGCAGCTGGAATGATTTGCGGTCTCGCGCTATTACCAAACACACTGACTCCCAGTGAATGGTTTGATCTGCTCTGGTGCGGCGATGAGCCAACCGTCGCAGACAGCGACAGCCTAGGACATGCACTCACACTCGCGGTTCAAGTCGGCGATTGGGCTCGCGAAAGCAACGGCCAGCAAATTTTCGACTTATCTCAACGTTATTCAACCCAGTTATTTTTTATGGGCCTCGCGAGCGCGTTAAACTGGGGAAAATCTCTCTGGAGCGAGCACAACATCGAAGACGACAGCGATGAGGACCATTTGATTGGCGCGTTAATGCTTGTTTGTGTCACGTTGGCTTGGCCTAACGCCGAGCGTCCAACCGACGCTCGTTTGCCTTCACTCGAAACTGCTCGCGCACAGG
>JABXIR010000254.1 GCA_013372965.1 Gammaproteobacteria bacterium | reverse complement strand
GAGAATCTTAATAACCGTTGAAAGCGCGATGGTTTCTTTGTAGCCCATGCGATCGGCGGTGCCGCCGGAAAATACGGGTACGAACGTTTGGGTGATGGCCCAAATACTGCCGATGATACCGTACTGAGTAAGGGTGATACCAAGTCCACCTTCGGATACGGGTGCTTGAGTGTAAAGACCAGCACTGGCCTTGACGCCGTAGTAAGCGACACGCTCAATCAGTTCCATGCCACCGACAATCCAGAAGATATAGCTAAGACTCGCAATCGACGCAAACATGCCGAGTTGTTTCACGTCTCTTAAATCGTTGTTTTCGTACATTTGGGCCTCGTTTTATTATGATGTTACCGAGAAGTTCTCTTCACTTTACCATTAAGTCAACTTGGCATGAAACAATTGTATTTGAGTCGATGTGTAACGCGTCTTATAGTAACTGTATCAGTGATAGACGAGGCCGACGAATGAATAAGTACACCGGTAGTTTTGATATTACGTTAACACCCTGCAAGAGCGATGTCGTAGAAGCGGGTCGAATGATCATCGAGAAGCATTATAAAGGCGACCTCCAGGGGATAGGACGTGGTCAAATGCTCAGCAGCAGAAGTCACACCGAAGGATCAGCGGGTTATGTGGCGATTGAAACTTTTGAGGGCAGTTTGCACGGTAAAATGGGCACCTTTACGCTATTGCATAAAGGAATCATGAATCGTGGTGATAAAACATTGAAAATCACAATTGTACCCGATTCCGGGTCGGGTGAGCTGACAGGTATTATTGGCAACATGACGATCGACATCGCAGAGGATGTCCACTATTACGATCTCATGGTCGAGCTATAATCAACGAACACGGTTTCGCTAGGGAGTGAAAATGAAATATTTAGCATTAATTGCGCTGGTTCTTTCGGTGACTGCTTGCGCACCTCAGGAAACAAATCAAGACGGTGTCTCGCAGGTCAACACCTCCGCTATCGAACAGTCGGATGTTAGAAATATCCGTGCCGTCGCCCCGGGCCTATTTGCCGGAGGACAACCATCCGAAGCTCAAATTCAGTTTTTGGCAGCGAATGGTGTTAAGCATGTGGTTAACCTTCGGCCCGATAGCGAGCAAAGCTTTGATGAAGCGTCGGTCGTGAGCGAAGCGGGAATGACCTATCATCAGCTCGCCATAGCCGGTGGGAGCGACATCAGTGTAGAGAATGCGATCGCACTTCGAACCCTACTGGCCGATAATCAAGGGGAGGCAACTTTGGTTCACTGTGCCAGTGGCAATCGTGTGGGCGCGCTTATGGCGATCGGTGCTCATGTGATCGATGGTGAATCGATCGAGCAATCCCTGGAAATTGGCCGATCGTGGGGATTAACGCGTTTAGACGGTCGAGTCATCGAGGTGATTAACGATTACGATACAGTAAACGCACCCTAAGGGTTTAATTGTGACTGATCAGTCGTTAAACTCCTCAGGCTAATCTGTAGGAGTTTAACGATGACCAAACTGGTTAATTACACATACGACGAACTGGAAATAGGCCAGACGGCTACCTACGTTCGCCAAGTAACCGAACGTGACATTCAGCTATTTGCCGCCGTGTCTGGCGACACCAATCCTGTTCATCTTGATGCGGAGTACGCCGCCACCACGCAATTTGGTGAGCGTATTGCTCACGGCATGTTGACTGGTGCACTGGTGTCGGCAGCCTTAGCGCTCAACCTGCCGGGTCCGGGTTCGATTTACTTGGGGCAATCTCTAAAATTTCGATCACCTGTGCTAATTGACGATGAGCTCACCATACAGCTTGAAGTTACTGAAAAAAATGATCGCCGTCAGCAGGTCACGATTGCTTGCACCGTGTTAAACCAACATGGTAAAAAGGTGGCCACCGGCGAAGCAACCGCAATGCCGCCTAAAGAAAAATTAATCATTGATAAACCCGACGAGCCGATTGTTCGGGTGGAGTAGTACATGAAATTTGTTCGTTTTGACTTAGAAAAAGTTGAGTGTGAAGAAGAGCGCCCTGCGGCGGAAAAAGTCATCTCTGGCGATCCAGAATTTAAAACTTGGAACGTAGAAGAAGTGGACGGCACGCGTTTCGCTGGCGTATGGGAAAGCACGCCCGGCAAGTGGCACGTTAGCTACGATGAGTGGGAGTTCTGCCACATCCTCAAGGGGCACTCCATTCTTACGGATGCCGATGGCGAAAGTCATGAGCTAAAAACGGGTGACAGCTTTGTCATTCGCCCAGGCTTTAAAGGTACTTGGGAAGTGGTCGAGACTACGGCCAAAGAATACGTCATTCAGCTGTAATTTAAGGACTATTGATGCTTACCCTTGAGCAAATCGAAGACGAAGAAGCAAAAATCGAAGTCATGCTCGGCGAACTGAGTGAAGCACAGCGTAGCTATGTGGAGACATTGGCGTCAGACGAGGTGCGCGATCCAGCCGAGTTCAAACGTCGCCTGCGAGGGTTCTTCTTTGGTTGGCATCATTTTTACTTGAATAATTGGATTCGAGGCGCGGTCAGCGTGGCTTTGCTCATATACGCCCTCGCGGGCGCGTTGATTATGAATTTAGCGTTTCCAGCCGCGATCTTATTGGCCTACTGGGCACTTGAGATTCCGACAATGCTCAATGCCGAGCGGAAGGTTCGTGACCGAAACGCCACGGCGTATCGTTCGGCAATTGGGCAGCTCAAGCGTCGTCGTTAGCCGACGTGAGCATCACAGTGGCAACCACCGACCAAACGTTATCGAGTAAAATGGGTTGCGCCTCGGCGGTGGGGTGAATGCCATCGTCTTGCATGAGGTTTTCCTCGAATGCGACGTTTTCCAAGAATACCTCGACTAACGGAACCTCGTATTCTGCTGAGATCTCATCGTAGCTTGCGCGGAACTGACGTGTGTAGCGCGTTCCGTAATTGGGCGGGATTTGCATCCCGACCAGAATCACTTTTAACCCTTTGTCTTGGCTAATTTCGATGATTTGGCGAAGATTGTCGCGCATGGTTCCAATTGGGTAGCCACGCAGACCGTCATTACCGCCGAGTTCTACGATAATCCAATCGGCATCTGCGTGATTATCCAGTAAGTTTGGCAACCGCGCGAGTCCACCGCCCGTGGTTTCGCCGCTGATGCTGGCGTTAACGACCGTGTGTTCGCCATCGAGTTGCTCGTTGAGACGCTGGTCAAACAAAGTGACCCAGCTCTCTTCAACGTCCATGCCATAGCCAGCACTAATGCTGTCTCCGAGGACAATCCATTTGTCGGCTAAGGTGTTGCTGCTAAGGCCAATAAACACCAGTGCGGTCGCAATGCGAAGCCACATAGTAATCCCTCCGATTGATTTAGTCGTATGGTACCCAGTTACGCTCAGCGAGGCTATGCGGTTTTTCCTAGGGTATGAATGGTCGCCGCTACAGTACACTGAGCGCATAAATCAAAATCTGCAATTAACAAGGATACTGTATGCTGTCCCTTCACGACGTTAACAAGGTCGTTCAATCTGGCGAAGACCAACTTCAGCTTCTCGATTCAATCAATCTTGACGTAGATAAGGGAGAGTCGCTGGCCATTGTCGGTCGGTCGGGCTCAGGGAAGTCGACTTTGCTTGGGTTAATGGCAGGGCTCGATCGAGCCACTTCGGGCTCCATCGAATTGGCGGGCCAGAAGCTCGAAACCCTAGACGAAGAGGGGCTCGCCAAGCTTCGCGCGTCTCACGTAGGGTTTGTATTTCAGTCATTCCAGTTGTTAGCCAGTATGACGGCGTTGGAAAATGTCATGTTGCCTCTCGAGTTGGCCGGGTTACCCGATGCAGAGAAACGCGCACACGAGTGGCTTGAAAAGGTGGGCCTAGGCGAGCGAACACACCACTATCCAACCCAGCTATCAGGCGGTGAACAGCAACGCGTGGCGGTGGCACGAGCGTTTGCGAGTGGCCCAGATGTGCTGTTTGCGGATGAGCCAACCGGCAGTCTCGATACCCAAACGGGGGAGCAGGTCGCCGACTTGCTGTTTGAACTCAATCGCGAAGTCGGCACGACCCTAGTGCTTGTAACTCACGACCCTCGATTAGCGGCTCGTTGCTCGAAGGAAATTATTATTGAGGGTGGCCGTATCGTGGAGGCCGCCGCATGACCGGTTGGACGTGGCTTAAACGTGAATGGCGCGGTGGCCGAAGTGGTGACCTATCAATACTGATCGCGGCGCTCACCTTGGCGGTCTCGATTGTCGCGGGTATTGGGTTGTTCGGGGATCGTCTGCAGCAGGCACTCGATCAGCAGGCGGCAACCTACTTAGCGGGCGATTTGGCGGCTAGCTCAAATGACCGCTTCGACGATCACATCATCGAGGCGGCACTCGACGATGGGCTTGCCGCGAGTCAAACCATTGGTTTTGCGACCATGGCTTACGCTGATGAAGATGATTTCGACGGTATCCTCGTGGCCATGAAAGCCGTCAGCGGTGAATACCCACTGCGTGGCGAGTTAACCATTCGCGATGCGAGTGGCGTCGTTTCGCTGGCAGGCCCCGTCCAGCGCGGCGAGGTGTACGTCGCTCAACAATACTTAGATCGCACCGGTGCTT
>JABXIR010000279.1 GCA_013372965.1 Gammaproteobacteria bacterium | reverse complement strand
GCCAAGGCTTGACGCCAACAGAACTCGCCCAAGCCTTCGTGATGAACCGAAGGTTTGTGACCAGTAATATTATTGGGGCGACTTCACTCGAGCAACTTCAGCAAAATATCAAAGCCTGCTCTGTCTTGCTCAGTAACGATGTGCTAAACGAAATAGATAAAATTCACGCCGATAGTCCGAATCCTGCGCCTTAGAGCGGGCAGTGGTTGAGTTTAATCATAGGCGCAATTAAGATGTTCGAGCATCACGACCGTAATGGGAGTAATTAAATGATTTCAGGTAGCTTGGTGGCATTGATTACGCCGTTTCAAGCAGATGGTAGCGTTGATTTTGAAGCGCTCGATCGACTGGTAGAGTGGCATATCGATCAGGGGACTCATGGCATTGTCGTAGTGGGTACCACCGGCGAGGCTACGACATTAACGAATGACGAGTTATTGTCGGTTATTTCTCGATGCGTCGCGATAGCGAATGGTCGTGTTCCGGTGATCGCCGGAACGGGCGCTAATGCGACGCCTAAGGCGATTGAGTTAACTCGTCAAGCGGCTGAAGCAGGTGTTGATGCGTGCTTGGTGGTGACGCCTTATTATATCAAGCCGACCCAGCGGGGAATGCATGCGCATTTTACAGCGATAGCAGATGCCTGTGATATCGACGTGATACTTTACAATGTACCGGGTCGTACGGGAGTTGATTTGCAAAATGCCACCGTCTTGGAATTATCCCGTCACCCCAGAATCGTTGGCATCAAAGATGCAACGGGAGATGTTGATCGGGGCGCTGAGTTAACATCGCTTGTATCGGATGATTTTGCGGTTTACTCTGGCGATGACGCAACGGCTGTAGAGCTTATTGCTCACGGCGCAAAAGGAAATATTTCGGTGACCGCGAACGTTCAGCCGAAACTGATGTCTAAAGCTGTCGAGGCGGCATTGTCCGGTGACCGAGATTTGGCCCATACGATTAATGCGAAGTTAATGAGACTTCACACTGATTTGTTCGTTGAGTCCAATCCGATCCCGGTGAAATATGCTGTGTCTCAGCTAGGGCTTTGCGCAAATGAACTTCGTTTGCCACTGACGCCGTTAGATGACCAGTATAAAAATAAGATTGACGAAGCGCTTAAAGCGGCCGTCGACCATTAATATTCAAAGAATTAAGTGAAGAAGTAGATGCGTTTTAAATTATTGGCCCTTTCGGCCGCATTGGGTCTTGGTACCGGCTGTAGCTGGTTTGGATTAGAACAAGATTTCCGTGACAAGGGTGAAGATTACAAAACAGCGTCTTCAATCACCATTGTTCAGGTCCCACCTGAGTACGACACCTCTCGAATTCGCGACGTGTTCGTCATTCCCGACGTTCCTCAGCAGGTAGAGTTTGTCGATGAGGATGGCGACTTTGCTGTACCTCGCCCAACTGCGCTTAACGCACAGCGTGACTTTCAGCGAGTCAAAATTAAACGCTTGGCGAATCGTCAATGGGTTAGCATCAATGTATCTCCAGCGGCTGTTTGGCCGAGGCTTCGCTCTTGGTTAAATCAGCAGCAGCTTGATGTTGTTGCCGCGGACCCTAGTGCAGGCACAATTGAAACGGCATGGCTCGTCTTCAATGATACGCCTGAAACCAAAGATCGCTTTCGCATTCATGTAGAGCCAGGCTTTGTGTCGTCAATGACGGAAATTCGTGTTGAGCATGCGCAACTAACGCGCGAGGCTGACGATGCGCTATTGAGCTGGGATGGAACGCAATCGAATGATCAACGTGAGTCTTGGTTAGTCGATCAAATTGCCAATATCCTCGCGAGCCAATCGGATGCTGAAACGGTTTCGTTATTGGCCTCTGAAATTGGTGGTGAACCCAAATCGGCGATTGATCTCGAGGCAGCGACCCCAACGTTAATTTTGCGAGTTGATGTGGATCGAGCTTGGGCGACTCTTGCCTCTTCACTTAATTCGGACACCATTACGGTAATGCAAAGCCGTCGTGATGAAAGTGCAATCGATATTAGCTACACCAATACTCAAGAGGAAGATAGTGGTTGGTTTAGTGGCTGGTTCGGTGGCGATGACGTCACTGTTGAGAGTTTTACTCTGGTCGTAACGGAAGTTGGCGATGAAGTGCATCTCACTGTGTTAGGCAATGATTTTGCCAGTAGCCGACGAGTTATCGAAACGATTCGAAACCAAATCGATTAATGTCCCTGGAATTGGCATCACTGGGTAGTGGCAGCAAAGGCAATGCTACCCTCGTTCGCAGTCGCTCAACCACTTTGATGGTCGACTGCGGATACAATCGGAAAACGGCCCTAGCGCGGGCCGAAGCGATCGGGCTCAGTCTGTCTGATCTTGACGCTATTTTAGTGACTCATGAACATTCGGATCACATCGGTGGTGTATCCACTCTCGCTCGTTCGCTTGATATTCCGGTTTACACAACGGTGGGCACCTGGCATGCAAAATCTCAGCATGCGGACGTTAATACCCAATTCATCTGCTCGCACACACCATTCAAAATTGGTGATATTGACGTATGTCCTGTGGCGGTGCCTCATGACTCCAAAGAGCCCGTTCAATTTGTATTTGAATCGGGTCAGGCGCGTTTGGGGATACTGACTGATCTAGGGTCTATCTCGTCACACGTGCGTGAGGTCATGAGTGACCTTGATGGTCTGCTTATTGAGTTCAATCATTGCTCGGATCGACTTCGATTTGGACCCTACCCACCAAGGCTTAAACAGCGAGTGGGAAGTGATTACGGGCACTTAAATAACCAGCAGGCTCTCGAGTTTGTGCGACAACTCGATCTCCAGCGGCTGCAGTTGCTGATAGCGGCGCATATTAGTGAACAGAATAACTGTCCCAAGTTAGTTGATGAATTGTTAACACCGTATCGCGGACATGTGTCTACCTTGATGATCGCTGAACAAGCCAAAGGCTATAATTGGATTCCAGTGATACCGGATTAATTGAGAAATTCTTATGCCGATTAAGCAATTGGTGACTGACCACAGTGTCGATTTGTCGACCTTAACGCAACGTTACGATATTACTGAAGTGTCGATGCCAACAGAGGATATGATCCTAAGGGTTTCCGACGGACTCGTTTCTTTAGCGTTTCCAACGACCAAACAAGGGGATGTGGCCGTAGATTTTTGTTCAGCTGCCAGTGAGTATCGTCGGCTTCACGGAGGTGGATACGGTCAGCCGATTGCTAAGGCTCTTTCATTATCACCGAAGTTCCAACCTGCAATTCTCGATATGACCGCGGGCTTAGGTCGAGACGCGTTCGTCATGGCGTCACTCGGCGCTCGAGTCACTCTGTTTGAACGTCACCCTATTGTTGCTTGTCTCCTCGAAAATGGCTTAAAGCGTGCTCAAGAGTCAAACTCACCTGCAGCGACCGTGTGTCAGCGTATGAATTTGATTCTCGGTGATAGCGCTGAGAGACTTGCGGGCTCGGATCGATTCGATATGGTGTATCTCGATCCAATGTTCCCATCGAGATCTAAATCGGCGGCGGTCAAAAAAGATATGGCCGCGTTTCACGAGCTGGTTGGTCATGACCAAGACGCGGATAAGCTTCTCGATATCGCACTCGATCACGCGGAATATCGTGTGGTGGTGAAGCGACCCAAGAACGCACCGTTTCTCGCGGATAAATCGCCCTCGGTATCGCATAAAGGCAAGGCCGGTCGCTTCGATATTTACTCTAAACGAGCAATCAAACAGAGTGAATTTATCTCAGTAGTAGCTGACGAATAATCCGACCGTAAACTACCTCAAGTTGTTTAAGATCATCAACGCTTACGCACTCGTTTAACTGGTGAATGGTCGCATTTAGGGGGCCAAGCTCGACGACTTCGACACCTAACGGCGCAATAAATCGACCGTCCGATGTGCCACCGGAGGTCGAGAGTTCGGGGCTGATACCGCAAACATCCTCAATACTTTTGACACATGCGTCGACCAGTTCGCCTTGCTCTGTAAGGAAAGGCTCGCCGTTGAGCTTCCACTTAATGGAATAGTCTAGCCCTAGATCGTTTAACAGTGACTCAGTGAACTGTTGTAAGTGTATATGAGTGACTTCGGTTGAATATCGAAAGTTAAACTCAACATTAAGATCGCCAGGGATAACATTGGTCGCGCCGGTACCTGCGCTAATGTTGGAAATCTGGAACGACGTTGGCGGAAAAAACTCATTTCCTTCATCCCAAGTGTGCTGAGTAATGGTCTTAATAAAATCGGCGCTGATGTGTACTGGATTTTCCGCTAAATGTGGGTATGCGACGTGGCCTTGTTTACCATGAATGACTAAGCTGCCACCTAATGAGCCGCGTCGACCCACCTTGATAACATCTCCCAAGCGGGAGGTGCTTGAAGGTTCGCCAACAATGCAGTAGTCGAGTTTAATGTGTCTTTTAGCAAGTTCAGGTGCAACGTAGCGAATGCCGTAGTCAGCGACGCCTTCTTCGTCGGACGTTAATAATATGCTTGCCGTGCCTTTGTGGTCAGGATTCTCGGTCAGAAACTGTTTAAAGGCTACAAGATAGGCCGCGATGCTGCCTTTCATGTCTGCCGTGCCACGCCCATACATCAATCCATCCTTTATGGTGGGTTCGAACGGCGGAGATCGCCAATCCTCTTCACGTCCAGTTGGAACGACATCTGTGTGACCGAGAAACACTAAATGAGGCGCACCTGTGCCGTGCGAAATTAACAGATTCTTTACGTCGTGCTGATCGAAGCGCTCGACATGGATGTTGCAACCATCGAGTTGCTCGATAATCCAGTCCATGCAGCCGGCGTCATCCGGCGTGACTGAAGCCTTGCGAATTAGTGTTTGAGTTGCCTCGATAACATCCATAGCGTGTTCCATTAGTTGGCGTGTAGCTGTTCATTCAGCGCGACTGCAGTTTGATTGGTCTTGCACTCGACTGCGCCACTCTGTGAGTTGCGTCTAAACAAGAGATCGCTGCGATTGGCCAGAACACTGGCTTTCGCTACACGGACGAGTTGGTTGTCGTCGTCAAGAATTGACACTTTGGTTCCGGCCGTAATGTATAAACCGCTCTCAATGGTGCATCGGTCGCCTAACGGAATACCTGTACCTGCATTTGCTCCGATAAGGCAATTTTCCCCAACGGAAATGACAATATTACCACCACCCGATAACGTGCCCATGGTCGAACTACCACCGCCGAGGTCGGAGTGCTTCGCCACCCAGACACCGGCAGATATGCGCCCTTCAATCATGGCAGGGCCTTCGGTACCTGCATTGAAGTTCACGAAACCTTCATGCATCACAGTTGTCCCTTCGCCGATATAGGCTCCTAAACGAACTCGTGCAGTATCTGCAATGCGAACACCTGCTGGCACAACGTAGTCACACATTTTTGGAAATTTGTCGACACAGTCGACACTCAGCGTTGTGCCTTTGCATCGGGCTTTTAATTGTCGTGCGGGAAGATCGTCGAGGTCGATTGCGCCTTCAGACGTCCACGCGAGGTTTTTCAACACACCAAACATCCCGTCAAGGACCGTTTCGTGTGGCCTGACCAGTCGATGTGAGAGGAGATGGAGCTTCAAGAATACGGAGGCGACATCTTGAGGAGCTTCGTTCTTATTAAGGAGGCATAAGACAAGCGGGCTCTTGGTGTCCGAGAAGGCATCTAAAACGGACGTTAGCTCTGTGAGGTCACTCGAACGAAGGTCGCTTAATTGATACTCGTTGAGAGTGTGCGTTCCGCTTTGACCGACCGCAGCGATCAGTTCGGAGGTGCATTCGATGGAGGGCTTTAAAACGGGTGACGGGTAGTAAACCTCAATGATTTCTCCACGACTATTCTTCGTCGCAATTCCAATTCCGTAGGCGTAGCATTGTTCCATCGTTACTTACTCCAGTCTTGAGCTTTAAAACCGACGGAAAATACATCGTCGTCGGTCTTGATTAATGGGCGTTTGATGAGTGTGACGTGCTCGCTGAGTTGCTCGAGCGGAGCATTCATTACAAGCTGTTTTTGTTCATCCGACAGTGACTTCCAAGTCGTCGATCGTTTGTTGATGACTGCCTCTGCTCCAAGTTGGCGAATTGCGCCTGCGACAACCTCAGTCGGGAAGCCATCCTTTCGAAAGTCGTGATAGGTGTAGTTGGTGCCGCTGTTATCAAAAAACGTCTTCGCTTTTTTTACGGTGTCGCAATTATGAATGCCGAAAATGTACATGATCAAGCCTGTAGTTCTTAAATTTACGAAACCGCTATCATACTAAAATCATGAACCGGTTGGTAAGGTCCTTCGTAGCAATAAGGTTTTTTATTTTAGGATCACTCGAGTTTTATTGGATCTCGGTTTGAAGCGAGTAAAGTCTTTGAGTAGACTCCTTGCACACGATGCGGGCCGACGTTGAAAATACGCTCGCTAAGAATTATTAATAAAAGGTATTCCAATGAGTTTGATACAGCGCTCTTTGGTGGGATTCGGTACTTTTGCAATTGCGACGCTTGCGATCGCTTCCGACCCACTTAATGTCACCGGCGATAAGTTCCGTCAGTTAGATGAACTTCTTCCAACACCAAACAGTTATCGAAATGCAGCCGGTGCGCCCGGGCACGAGTATTGGCAGCAGCAAGCGGACTATGAAATAGACGTCACGCTGGATGATGATAACCAGCGGATTAGCGCATCCGAAGTGATTACCTACACCAATAATTCTCCGGATGATTTGACGTATTTATGGGTTCAGCTTGATCAGAACCGCTTTAAGCCAGACTCGGATCTTAATCTCACGAGCTCGGTCAGTACCGACGGCATGGGTGAGAATACATTCTCATATCGAGCGCTTCGCAATATTTTGGCGGCTGAAGCGTTTGACGGTGGTTACAACATTGAGGCCGTTACCGATCGTAATGGTAATCCGATGAACTACACCATTGTCGGCACAATGATGCGTATCGACTTAGACCGTCCACTGCGCGCGGGCTCCGCCATTAGATTTGGAATCGATTGGTCTTATAACATTGTTGATCAGCGAGTTTTGGGTGGTCGTGCGGGATATGAATACTTCGAACGCGATGACAACTACCTTTACGAAATTGCTCAATGGTATCCGCGTATGGCTGCATACAACGATGTCAGCGGCTGGCAAAACAAGCAGTTTATCGGCTCGGGTGAGTTTGCGATTGAGTTCGGGGACTATAAAGTGCGAATTACCGTTCCGTCTGATCACATCGTGGCATCGACCGGTGTTCTGCAGAACGACTCAGAGGTTCTAACGCGCGAACAGCGTCAACGACTTTCGGAGGCTCGAACGGCCGATTCGCCCGTTTTTGTTGTGACGCTTGAAGAAGCACTTGAAAACGAGAAGGAAAAAGCGTCGGACACCAAAACTTGGGAATTCCACGCGGAAAATGTTCGTGATTTCGCGTGGGCTTCAAGCCGTAAATTTGTATGGGACGCTCAAGGTTACAAGAGCGGTGAAACGGACACGATGGCGATGTCTTTCTACCCTCAAGAGGGGATGCCGATTTTCGATCGCTACTCCACTGCGGCAATTATCCATACGATGGAGCATTACAATAAGTACGCTTTCGATTACCCATACCCCACTTCGATCTCAGTTAATGGTCCGGTGGGTGGAATGGAGTACCCGATGATCACATTCAATGGCCCTCGTCCAGATATTGATCTCGAAGCGGAGATGGAAGATGGCGTTGTAACACGCGAGGAAATCATGTCGCGTACCTACAGTCGCGGTACAAAGTGGTTCCTAATTGGTGTTGTGATTCATGAGGTTGGGCACAACTACTTCCCTATGATCGTGAACTCTGATGAACGACAGTGGACCTGGATGGACGAAGGTCTCAATACGTATCTTGAGTTCCTTGCGCTGCAAGCATGGGAAGACACCTACGATGCGAACGCTCAGCGCGGTGAAGCCCGCGAGATCGTCGATTATATGCGCTCAGAAAACCAAGTGCCGATTATGACTAACTCGGAGTCGATCCTTCAGTTCGGTAACAACGCATACGGAAAGCCAGCGACGGCGCTTAACATTCTTCGCGAGACGGTCATGGGGCGTGAGCTTTTTGATTATGCGTTTAGAGAGTATTCTCAGCGTTGGAAGTTTAAGCGACCAATGCCTGCAGACTTTTTCCGTACAATGGAAGACGCATCCGGGATCGACTTGGATTGGTTCTGGCGTGGCTGGTTTTATACAACCGATGCCGTTGATATTTCGCTGGATAATGTCCGTCATTACACCATTGATACACGCGATCCTGATTTAGAGGAAGCGTTCGCACGTGCGAAGGCTGCAGAGCTGCCACTTACGATTACGCAGCAACGAAACGAGGGGATGGTTCGTAAAGTTGAGCTTCAACAAGATCTCCTAGATTTCTATAACGAAAACGATCACTTAACGACTACGAACGCTGATCGTAACGCCTATCAATCATTGGTCGATGGATTAGAGGATTGGGAGCGCGAGTTGCTTTTGGTGGACAATAATATCTACGTAATGGACTTCTCAAATATTGGTGGCTTGGTCATGCCGTTAATTATTGAGATGCACTACGATGATGGCTCAGTCGAAGAAGTTCGAATCCCTGCAGAAATTTGGCGTCGCAATTCGGATAACGTATCGAAGATGTTCGTCCGTTCGCCTGATAAGCTGTTAACTCATGTGGTGCTTGATCCGCATCTGGAGACGGCAGATATTGATACCCAGAATAACCACTTCCCTCGCCGAATGGTCGAGTCACGACTTCAGCTGTTTAAGAACGAGCGACCACAAAATATGATGCAAAAGTGGTCTGAAGAACTTAATGTCGAAGGCGATGAAGCGGAAGAGGCAGACTCCGAGTAACGACATAGTGAGTTAGTGACAGAAGAGGGCGATGCCCTCTTTTTTAGCGGCTATTCTTTTGGTTCGTTTAAATGAGGTAGATAAATGCATTATTTAAAAACATTGGCTTTAGTGTACTTGCTGATGTGGTCAGCGGGAGTCGCTTCTCATCAGTATCACTTCGGGTTAACAGAAATTTCCATCAACACGTCGGCGCAGACATTAGAAGTTGTACATAAGTATTTCATTCGCGATATTGCGCAAGCGGTTAACGGTGGTACTGACATTGCGGTCGAAGAGGAGGCGCTACGCGCTTATGTTCAAGAGCACTTCGCTGTCGCGCATCCGGAGGCCGGACTGTTGGAGCTAAACTGGATCGGTGCGGAAACTGATATCCGCTATGTATGGGTTTATCAGAGCTTCGACCTTCAATCGCTGGAAGTAGATGAGCTCATTGTTCAGCAAAGAATACTTCTAGATACGGAGCCAGACCAGGTAAATACCATAACAACCATGATCGATTCTGAGGTTAAAGAAAGCTATACGTTGGGTCGCGAAGTAACGCGTGCGATTATTAACTTCTAATGTATCGATCGAATAGGCAAAACCGCTTATCAAATAACGCTTTACAGTGAATCAAAACGCCCTATAATGCGCCCCCACGACAACGCGGTAAGCGGCACTTAGAGCTGAGTTCTAAGGGTGTTGTGGGGGCTCAAAGAGGTCTCTGCAAAGTTTTTAAAAAGTTTTTAAAAACAACTGTTTACAGCCAAGTTTAGATGTGTATAATTCACATCCGCTTCGACAAGAAGCGAACGTTCTTTAACATAGCAATCAGACAATACGTGTGGGTACTTGTTGAGATAATCGCAAAAGATTTTCGAAACAAGTTACTCGTCAAAAACGATGTAACGTACAAGTTTCGAGCCAAGT
>JABXIR010000048.1 GCA_013372965.1 Gammaproteobacteria bacterium | reverse complement strand
ATGGGAGGCGCGCAGCCGTTAGCTGCTACGATGGCAGGGTTCTCGATGTTGGCCATCGAAGTTGATGAGACACGCATTGATTTCCGTTTACGCACAGGTTATTTGGATAAAAAAGCAGCGTCGTTGGATGAAGCCCTTGATATGATCAACAGCGCGTGCTCGAAGGGTGAGGCAGTATCGGTAGGCTTGCTAGCGAACGCCGCAGATGTCTACAAAGAGCTGGTTGAACGAGGTATTACTCCTGATATCGTGACGGATCAAACCAGTGCGCACGATCCGCTCAACGGATATTTGCCCCAGGGTTGGACCTTAGACTACGCGAAACAACAACGTGAAATTGATGAAGCTGGCGTTGTTGCCGCTGCCAAACAATCTATGGCAGTTCAGGTTGAGGCGATTTTGACGATGCAGAAGCGCGGTTCATATGCGGTCGATTACGGCAATAACATTCGCCAGATGGCGAAAGACGTCGGTGTGGACAATGCGTTCGATTTCCCGGGCTTCGTTCCAGCGTATATTCGTCCGCTGTTCTGTCAGGGTATCGGTCCTTTCCGCTGGGCCGCGTTGTCGGGCGACCCTGAGGACATTTATAAGACAGACGCGAAAGTTAAAGAGTTAATTCCGGATGATCCACACCTCCACAATTGGTTGGATATGGCGCGTGAGAGAATTCAGTTCCAGGGCCTGCCTGCCCGCATCTGCTGGGTAGGTTTAAAGGATCGTGCGCGACTAGCCAACGCCTTTAACGAGATGGTCGCATCAGGAGAACTTAGCGCACCGGTGGTGATCGGCCGCGATCACCTCGACTCCGGTTCGGTAGCTAGCCCTAACCGAGAGACCGAAGCCATGAAGGACGGCAGCGACGCGGTATCGGATTGGCCTTTACTTAACGCTCTGCTCAATACGGCATCGGGGGCCACTTGGGTGTCGTTGCACCATGGCGGTGGAGTCGGGATGGGGTACTCTCAGCACAGCGGTGTGGTCATTGTGTGTGATGGCACCGAAGCGGCGGGTGAGCGAGTTAGACGTGTCCTTTGGAATGACCCAGCGACGGGTGTGATGCGTCATGCTGATGCGGGGTACGACATCGCGGTAGATTGTGCAAAAGAGCAGGGTTTAGACCTGCCGATGATTAAGTGAGGTTAAGTTGTGGAATCATTTGTAATTAACCCAGGAAAAATCTCGCTGAAAGACGTCCGCGACATCTTGCAAGGGCCGAAGCATTTTCAGCTTAACGTCAGCGCAATTGAGGCGATGAACGCATCAGCAAGTATCGTCAACGATGTGCTCACCGAGGGACGCACGGTTTACGGCATTAATACGGGGTTCGGCCTGTTGGCGAACACTCGCATCGAACGAGACGATCTTGAGTTGCTTCAGCGCTCGATCGTGCTTTCTCATGCCGCAGGCATTGGTAATCTGATGTCGGAAGATTTAGTACGTTTACTGATCGTCCTTAAAGTCAATTCTTTGGCGCGCGGGTACTCAGGGATTCGTCCCTCGGTCGCTCAAGCCTTACTCGATTTGATCAATGCCAATGTGTACCCTGCAATTCCTGAGAAGGGTTCAGTCGGCGCGTCAGGCGACTTAGCTCCGCTGGCACATATGGCGATCGTACTGTTAGGCGAAGGCGAAGTCGTTGTCGACGGTGAACGGTTACCAGCAAAGGATGGCCTCAAGTTAGCAGGCATCGAACCAATCACACTTGCTCCGAAGGAAGGATTAGCTCTTTTAAACGGTACTCAGGCATCAACCGCGCTCGCCCTCAATGGTCTCGTTATGGCTGAAGATGTGTTCAGTGCTGCAATTGTTACCGGTGCCTTGAGTGTCGAGGCAGCATTAGGTTCGCGCAGTCCGTTCGACGCCCGTATTCACGAAGTCCGCGGGCATCAAACTCAAATTGACGTCGCCGCCGCCTATCGAGATCTCTTGGGCCCCTCCGAGATAGGGGCATCCCATGAGGGTTGTGCGAAGGTACAAGACCCGTACTCACTAAGATGTCAGCCTCAAGTGATGGGCGCGTGTTTAAGCCAAATTCGCAATGCGGCCAAAGACCTGATCGTTGAAGCGAATGGCGTGTCAGACAACCCACTGGTATTCCCGGATAACGGTGACATCCTTTCTGGTGGCAACTTTCATGCTGAACCGGTCGCGATGGCCGCGGATAATCTGGCGTTAGCGATTGCGGAAATCGGCTCACTGTCCGAGCGACGTATGGCGCTGTTGATTGATACGAACTTATCGGGCCTACCTCCATTTTTAGTCGATAATGGTGGGGTGAACTCTGGCTTTATGATTGCGCAGGTAACGGCTGCAGCGCTTGCGAGTGAGAATAAATCCCTAGCTCACCCAGCGTCAGTTGACTCTCTTCCGACCTCAGCTAACCAAGAGGATCATGTCTCGATGGCTACTTACGCGGCCCGTCGTTTGCGTGACATGGCGGAGAATACGGCGGGTATTCTTGCGGTTGAGCTTCTCGCAGCGGCTCAGGGGATTGATTTCCGAGCGCCTTTAAAAACGACCGAGCCGCTAGAATCTGCCAAAGATGTCTTGCGAGATCATGTGTCTTTCTACGATAAGGATCGCTATTTCGCACCTGATATTGAGAAAGCGCAGAGGCTAATTTTGGATGCCGAATTTGTAGATTGGATGCCTGCTCAATTGTTAATGACTCACTGAGTGTAAGGCGCATTCCTTATCACGCCTCGAGAGAGGCGTGATATACTTTCTCCTTTACTCCGTTAGTCGTGTTACCAGTAAGACATCGTCAATCTTACTCGGTAAGGTGGCCAGCACTGTTGAGTGTTAATACGGGATCACTATGACGTCGACCCTAGGACCTATCATGAAAGTTCAAGTGGTGGATTACACT
>JABXIR010000119.1 GCA_013372965.1 Gammaproteobacteria bacterium | reverse complement strand
GAACTCGAGGTGAACGCAGCGTGGGAATCCCCGCCGTATTGGGCGTTCTGTTGGGCGAGTGGGCGAGCATTGGCTCAGTTTATCGGTCAGAATCCAGCGTTGTTTCAGGGTAAAACCGTGATCGACTTAGGAGCGGGGTCTGGGGTCGTCGGTATTGCCGCCGCGAAAGTCGGGGCGGCCGTGATTTGCTGTGATCTCGATCCCGATGCGTTAATGGCCGTCCGATCCAATGCCTTGCTTAATGGTATCCCATACGAACCAACCGATAACTTCCCTTTGCCAGGCTCGATCGCAGTCTCGGCATCCCTTGATGCAACCCCTTGCGCCGATATTTTAGTGGCTGCAGATGTTCTTTACGATCCCGAGAATTTACCTTTGCTTGATGCGTTTGCTGAGAAAGCTCGAGAGGTTTGGGTGGGTGACTCGAGAATACGCAACTTCAGTCACGCGCGATTCTCAAAAGTCGATGAGATCTCGTCTGTGACGCTTCCAGATCTGGATGAGCTCGAAATCCATCGGAGAGTGAGTATTTACTACTCTGGGTGAAATGACGAAGCGACTTAGGGTCGCTCAATGACCTCGAGGGCGAGGGTGATTTCGCGATTCTGACGCCAAACACTCAGGGTAAGAGTTTCACCGGGTGCGGCGGTTGCCACGTTTTGCATGATCTCTGCTCCGGATGAAATCGGCTTGCCGTTCCAGCCGATAATCACATCGCCTGTTTCGAGGCCGGCGGCCTCTGCGGGGCTATTTGGCGCGATTCCGACAACGGCGAGACCATGCTCCGTAGGTATGTTAAATTCTCGGGCGTAAGCCGCATTGATGCTACCACCTGCGATCCCCAGCCATCCACGTATCACTCGGCCATTAGTAATTAAGCTGTCGACGACAAATTTGACGGTCGGAGTGGGAATAGCAAAGCTAATGCCTTCGGTCTGTCGACCGAGGATCGAGGTGCTAATCCCGACGAGGTCACCTCGAGAATTAACCAGTGCTCCGCCTGAGTTACCAGGATTGATCGCCGCGTCGGTTTGCAGGTACAGACCGTTCGCTATGTCACCGCCTACTCGCTGGGTTGCTGACACGATGCCTTGAGTGACGGTTAAGCCCACACCGACGGGGTTACCGATCGCAAGGACGACGTCACCAACATTGGTTGTTTGCTCATTAGAAAGCTCGAGGTGTGCAAGGTTCGGTAGATTGATTTTCAGCAAGGCAAGGTCGGACACTTCGTCGTCAGCGTAGATGCTTGCTGAAGCCTCTCGCCCATCAGCGAGGATGACCAAAATGTTGGTTGCACCTTCGATAACGTGGCGGTTGGTCGCAATAAAACCATCGGGAGAAATAATGACGCCCGAGCCGAGTACGGTGCTCTGCAAATCTTCGTTGCGCACCATGCCGAGGTTGCGATACAGCCGATATGCTGCATCGTTTAGAAGCTCGCCAGACTCCGAACTCAGCCGCCGAGTGTAAATTGATACGACCGCCGGGGCGGCTTTGCTGACAGCGGTGCTGTAAGAGGCGACAGGTTGTGTGGAACCACTGTTGGGATGTGATTGGAAGATTGAACTCGACAATAAAATAAAGCCAACTGCCGCTCCAGCGACAATTGGCCAAATCCAATCTTTTAGGTTTGTCGAGCTTGGCATAGGTTGGCTTAAGCTCGTGGTGGCTCAGAGATGTCGTCTTTTAAACCGTACTCTTCAGAAAGAGTGCCTACAGAATTGGCTGACTTTGGTGCCCAATCTCTTGGTGGTGCACTATGCCCAATGCCGCGCTGCACTTCGAAGTTAGGTTTGACGTCGATGTCTGCGATTTGCTGGGCGCTGTCAATGAGTTGCAGTTTGAGGCGATCAACTTCCGCTTCGAGTTGCGCGGTGGTATTCGCCATGTGGTCGAAATACGTTGCTAAATTACGCTTTAGCTCTTCTTTTTCGTTTGATATTTGAGGTGCGCTCTCGGAAGTGACCTGCGATGAAGCGGCACGGTTTGACGCGATAACGAAACCGGCGACAAAGCCGATGATGACTGCTAAGACCGAAATTGCGATGTAGGTTAAAAGCATATCCACAAATAACTCCGTGAAATTGGACGGTTGGGAATTAAAAACTCAAATTTTTGTTCTCTAGGGTTTATTATAGAGACAAGTTAATTAAACCAACAGTGTTATCTTATGCAGTTATTCCTTGAGCGACAGCACGAATTTTTTATCGACGGCCCAGAAGGGCAAATAGAGGCAGTTATTGATGGCTGCCCAAAGGGCATTCGAGGCGTCGCGATCGTGTGTCATCCGCATCCGCTTTATGCCGGCACGATGCACAATAAAGTGGCTCATACGCTAGCGCGTGCCTATCGTGATTCCGGTATTGCGGCGATTCGCTTTAATTTTCGCGGTGTAGGCCAATCAAGCGGAAGTTATGGCGACGGTGATGGCGAGGTTGAAGATCTTCGTGCGGTTCATCAATGGCTTGAAGCGCAGACAGTCAAAGTACCGTTTTTTTTGGCGGGTTTCAGTTTTGGCTCGATGGTTGCAGCTCGCGGTTGTTCGTTTGTACAGCCGAAACACCTTGTGATTGTTGCGCCTCCTGCGGGCAAGTATGACTACCCGAACGCGTTCGATTGTCCTGCGTTGCTAATGCAGGGAACCGCCGACGAGGTCTGCGATGCTCAAGATGCTTTTGATTGGGCAAACTCACTTCGCTCAAGCATTGAAACGGAAGTGTTTGAGAATGGTTCACACTTTTTTCATGGTGCATTAACGGATCTCAAGAGGCGACTGATGTCGCACTTGAGTGAGGTGTAAAAAATGGGTCCGTTAGAATCATGGAAAGCACTGGTCGATTCGGGTGAATTTCAACACGACCCCGCTCAAGCGAAAGCGATTGAAGCGCTCGAAGAGGTATATCAGCGTCTAATGATGCGCTGGGCGGATCCTGCTCCGGTAACGAGATGGAGAAGGTTGCTTGGTCGTCGCGCTAAGCCCGAATCAGTAAAGGGACTGTACATGTGGGGCGGTGTTGGCCGGGGTAAAACCTGGATGATGGACTTGTTCTTCTCGTCTGTTCCAGGAGATCGCAAGCTTCGCATGCATTTTCACCGGTTTATGAAGCGCGTCCATGCCGATCTTAAGCGGCTCGAAGACAAAACCGATCCACTGGTCTACGTGGCGGATGAAATCGCATCGGAAGCCGATGTGATTTGTTTTGATGAGTTCTTCGTGACGGACATTACCGATGCGATGATTTTGGGGCGACTCTTCGAGTTGCTGTTTGCTCGGGGAATTACCCTAGTGGCGACTTCAAATATCGTTCCCGAGCGATTATATGAAAACGGTCTTCAGCGGAGACGATTCTTACCGGCAATCGAAGCGTTAATGGAAAACTGTGAGGTGTTAAACATCGACAGTGATACCGACTACCGTTTGCGAACTTTGACGCAAGCCAAGCTGTATTACGATTCAAATAGTGCCGAAACGCAATCCGCGTTAAAGGATTCGTTCAGCCAGCTCTCAATGGACCATTCACCCGGGCAAGCCAATGTCTCTTTGGAAATTTCGGGGCGAAGTATTCAGGCGAAGCGAGTCAATGAAGATGTTGTCTGGTTTACCTTTGATGCATTGTGTAATGGGCCTCGATCTCAGCATGACTACATTGAGTTGGCGAAAGAGTTTCATGCAGTGATCGTAAGCGAAGTGCCTCAATTAACGTCGGATATCGAAGACCAAGCGCGCCGGTTCGTGTACATGGTTGACGAGTTCTATGACAGTGGCGTTAAGTTGATACTGTCGGCCGATGTGCCATTGCTCGAACTCTATCGGGGTGAGCGACTGACGTTTGAGTTTCAACGAACCACTAGCCGATTACTCGAGATGCAGAGCGAAGATTACTTGGCGAGAGAGCATCGCGCGTAGCACGACGTGAGATATTATTAAATTAATGAGGCATTACGTGGACTGGCTTTTGGCTTTGTTACGTTGCTAACAGGAATCACGTATCACTTAGAGTGCCTAAAAGCGTTAACATCCGCTTCGTAAAAATTCTTTACATTGTGTGGCAACTTCTTTATAGTGCCGCGCAACAAAGGTTGAGCACAATAACATGAAGACTAATCGCTCGCCGAATCGCCCGTGCTTCTGTCGCGCCGATTCATATCGTACTGCCAGTGCTCTAAATGTACTGTGCCTCCGATATCCTGCGCATAGCGCGGGGGCCTATCTGTCTTCCTAGTTAATTGTGTTCTTTGATGACGCGGTTCGCCGCAAAGAACAGGATTTACTCAATGAAAACCTTCAGTGCAAAAGCAGAATCTGTGCAGCGCGAGTGGTTCATCGTAGACGCTAAGGACAAAACCCTTGGTCGTTTGGCGGCTGAAATCGCAACTCGTCTGCGCGGCAAGCATAAGCCAGAATACACTCCTCACGTTGATACAGGTGACTACATCATCGTTGTTAACGCAGCGGAAGTTGCTGTAACTGGTAACAAAGCAAAAGACAAAATGTACCACGCACACACTGGTTACCCAGGCGGCCTTAAGTCGATCTCTTTCGAGAAGCTTATCGAAAAGGCACCTGAGCGTACTATCCAGTCAGCGGTAAAAGGTATGCTTCCAAAAGGCCCACTTGGACGTGCAATGTTCAAGAAGCTGAAAGTATACCCAGGTGCTGAGCACCCACATGCTGCACAGCAACCTAAGCAACTAGATATTTAATCGGAGCAGAATCATGGCAGAACAATTCTACGGAACCGGTCGCCGAAAGACTGCTACCGCACGAGTATTCCTTAAGGCAGGTAGTGGCGCAATCACCGTTAACAACCGTCCTCTTGACGAGTACTTTGGTCGTGAAGTAGCACGTATGATCGTACGTCAGCCACTTGAGTTGACTGAACTAACTGAAAAATTCGACATCACTGTTACCGTTAAAGGTGGTGGTGCTTTCGGTCAGGCTGGCGCAATCCGTCACGGCGTAACTCGTGCACTTATGAATTACGACGAAACTCTACGTCCAGCACTTCGCGCAGCGGGTTACGTTACTCGTGACGCACGTGAGGTTGAGCGTAAGAAAGTTGGTCTACGTAAAGCACGTAAGAGCACTCAGTTCTCGAAGCGTTAATTTTTGCGACTGCTTTCGGCTTTCGCGTTGTTGGAAGCTTGGCTGTATCGGTCACGTACTTTATGTACGCTCCCTCTGCATCCGACGCTTCCGCCTAGCGCTAGCTAGAAACCAATCGGCAAAAACGCTGATGAAAAGCCCTGTCTTCGGATGGGGTTTTTTTTATGCGTGCGGTTTGGGCTTTCGCGTTGTTGGAAGCTTGGCTTTTTTGTGCAATCTGTTTCAGGTTGGTTATGTAATTGGGGGATGGCGTAATGCTCTAGCGAATATTTTCCCGAGCGAAGTCGAGGGATCTCGATACGAATATCTTGATCTCATTCGCCACTAACTCGCGTCACGCTCTGACGACCATCACCCCTTGGCGTCACGAGATCCCCAACGACTCGGCGCAAGCGCCTCGCTGGGGAAATGTCTCTGTAAGGATCGCTAGGGAAATGCCTCTGTAGTAATTTCCTAAGCGAAGTTGAGCGAAGTCGTGAGATCTCCTGATATTTTTTCAGTTAATGCGAAGTGCTAGAAAAAGCCGCCGCTTGCATGTTAGCGTTAGAGGAAAGAAATACGACCTAAATTGGGGTGCACACATGGATACATCATCCACGCAAGAGTTAACTCGAGTTCAACGACTGCTCGGAAAAATCGAGGTGGTCGGTAATAAACTGCCCGACCCGGCGGTTATCTTTCTTTTCGGAATGCTGTTCATCTGGGCGTTAAGCTGGTTAATGTCGGGATGGTCTTATGAAACGATCGATCCACGCACGGGCAGTACCATAGTCATTACCAATTTACTCTCTGGCGATCAGTTGGCGAGTTTTCTCAGTAATCTGGTCACGACATTTACAGGTTTCGCGCCGCTCGGGGTCGTGCTGGTAGCCATGCTAGGTGTTGGTGTTGCCGAACATTCTGGTTTTATCAATGCGGGCATCAAGCGGATGCTGGATGTCACTCCTAAACGTTTACTCACACCGTCGATTATTTTGATTGCGATTGTCAGTCATACCGCCACTGATGCGGGTTATGTATTAGTCATTCCTCTGGCAGGTTTGATCTATCATGCCATGGGGCGACACCCGTTGGCGGGCATCGCGGCGGCATTTGCTGGGGTGTCCGGGGGGTTTAGTGCGAACTTTGTACCCTCGGCGATCGATCCGTTGTTGCAATCATTTACTCAAAGTGCCGCGCAGATTCTCGATCCAACGGTGATGCTGAACCCGCTAAATAACTATTATTTCACCGCGCTCTCGAGCATCGTGATCGTCATTCTGGGAACTTACCTAACCGATAAAGTCATTGAACCACGCTTAAACGCGACGACAAAGATCGATGATGACATAGGCGACTTACCAGCGTTTGAGGAGTTATCGACACGCGAGACTTCAGCGCTGCGTTGGGCAACATTGGCGATGTTCGTTGGAATCGGATTGCTAGTCGCCGCGCTGTGGCCGGATGATTCGCCTCTGCGTTCTGCCGACGGCGCGTTAGCGGATTACACCGCTCCCGTGATGCGCTCGATCGTACCGCTGATTTTTTTATTGTTCGTGATTCCTGGGGTGGTTTACGGTTACGTGTCGGGCACGTTCAAGCAAAGTCGTGACGTTATCATGGCGATGTCTAAGGCGATGGAAGGGATGTCTTACTACATGGTGATGGCATTCTTTTGCGCTTTGTTTATTGCGGCGTTTTCGCAATCTAACTTAGGGGCGCTCATGGCCATTAACGGCGGTGAGTTTCTGAAGGGTTTGGGACTGCCGACTGCCGTCACGATTGTGGGTATTGTGTTACTGACTGGGTTTGTAAACCTATTTGTTGGCTCAGCTTCGGCGAAATGGGCCTTGCTCGGTCCGATTTTTGTGCCAATGTTAATGCAGTTGGGTATTTCTCCCGACCTGACTCAGGCGGCCTATCGTCTGGGTGACTCGAGCACTAATATTATTACGCCCTTAATGCCGTATTTTCCTCTCGTCGTGGTGTATTGTCAGAAGTATGTTAAAGACACTGGAATCGGTACCTTACTGTCTATGATGCTACCTTACTCCATTGTTTTCTTGGTGGTTTGGACCGCGTTCTTGTTGGCCTACTGGTGGATTGGTTTACCTTTGGGCATTGGTGCGAGCTACACCTACGGGTAAATTTAGCTTTAACTTCGTTCACCGAAGCGCTTTTGTCGCTTCGGTGATCAAGAAAACCCTACCGTCCTTCGCGTGAATGACAAAACCGCGCAGCGACCCACGAAATATGTCTTATAATGCTTACACAATCGTGTGTATTTCCTTGTGACATCTGTGGGTTTCATTTAACATATCGGGATAATTTTTAACTGCGAAAAGCGTTGGCCTCGATTTCGAGGTTTCGTAATAAGTTGTGATGGGAGAAAGAGCGTCATGAGCAATGACGGAGTAAATAAAGGACGTCGTAAGTTCTTAATCGGCTCGACGGCTGCAGTAGGCACCGTTTGTGCTGGTTTTGCTGCGGTACCGTTTGTCGGTTCGTGGAATCCAAGTGCGAAAGCAAAAGCAGCAGGTGCACCCGCTCGAATCAATATCAATAAGCTAGCAAAAGGCGAAATGATGGTTGGTGAGTGGCGTGGTAAGCCTATCTATGTCGTGCGTCGCACACAAGAAACGCTCGACAACCTCAGCAAGATGGACGATCAAGTTCGCGATCCAAACTCGGCAGAGCCTCAGCAACCGGTTTACGCGCAGAACCATTCTCGTGCGAGAAACGAAGAATACTTAGTACTAATTGGAATTTGTACGCACCTTGGTTGTGCTCCTCAGTTCCGTCCTGAAGTTGGCGCAGCCGACTTGGGTGGGGAAAATTGGTTCGGTGGTTTCTATTGCCCATGTCACGGTTCAAAGTTCGATTTGGCCGGTCGTGTTCTTAAAGGCGTCCCTGCACCTACCAACTTAGAAGTACCTCCATACAGCTTTGAATCTGACCACGTTTTGGTCATTGGTATCGATGAGGAGACTGCATAATGTCGAAGATGAAGTCCTTTATGGAGTGGCTCGACTATCGACTGCCGGTAACAGAAGCCTTCAACAAGCACGCTGGCGAATACTACGCGCCGAAAAACTTTAACTTCTGGTACTACTTCGGCGTTCTAGCATCGATCGTACTAGTCAACCAGTTGCTTACTGGTATCTGGCTCACCATGAGCTACGAACCATCAGCGGATGGCGCGTTCGCTTCGGTCGAATACATCATGCGTGATGTCGATTACGGCTGGATCATTCGTTACATGCACTCGACGGGCGCGTCTGCGTTCTTCGTGGTGGTCTACTTACACATGTTCCGCGGCCTGCTTTACGGCTCGTACCGTAAGCCTCGTGAGCTCGTGTGGATCTTTGGTATGCTGATCTACTTGGCTCTGATGGCCGAGGCATTCATGGGGTATGTACTTCCATGGGGTCAGATGTCGTACTGGGGTGCTCAGGTTATTGTTAACCTCTTCGGCGCAATCCCTGGCATTGGCGATGCATTAGTCGAGTGGATTCGCGGTGACTATCTGATTTCAGGTATTACACTGAACCGATTCTTTGCGCTTCACGTGGTTGCTTTACCGATCGTATTGCTAGCGTTGGTTGTTTTGCACATCCTAGCGCTTCACCAGGTGGGTTCTAACAACCCGGATGGCGTAGAAATCAAAGCAACGAAAGATGAAAACGGTAACCCAGTCGATGGTATTACATTCCATCCGTACTACACCGTTCACGATTTGCAAGCGATTGCAGTGTTCTTGTTCATCTTCTGTGCGGTATTGTTCTTCATGCCTGAGATGGGCGGCTTCTTCCTCGAATACGCGAACTTCGAAGAAGCGAACAACTTGAAGACGCCTGATCACATCGCACCGGTTTGGTACTTCACACCGTTCTACGCAATGCTTCGTGCGGTAACAATCGATCTCGGTCCGTTCGACTCGAAGTTCCTTGGTTTCGTCGTGATGGGTGCCGCAATCGCTGTGCTGTTTGTACTGCCTTGGCTCGATCGCGCGAAGTCTCGTTCGTTCCGCTACAAAGGTCGTGTAACCGTTCTGATGCTTGGTTTGTTCGTAAGCTCATTCATCATTCTTGGTGTTCTGGGTGTGAAAGCGGCGACGCCTTCGCGCACCGTGCTAAGCCAGCTTACAACAACGATCTACTTTGCGTTCCTATTGGCAATGCCATGGTGGTCGCAAGCAGGCATCCGTAACATCTGGACTAACCTAAACTGCTGGTTCTGGGCACTGTTACTGGTTTCGATTTCAGTTTCGCCGCACTTGGGCACAAACGAAGTCGACGGCTACGTTACTGCAACATCGGTGTATGGCTTGATCGTTGCTGCATTCTTCTTCGTTCTGCCATGGCTTGTTGCGGGCGACAGCGAGAAGGAAGAGCCGAAGCGAGTGACTATGGACGGTGGTATGGGCATTGGTAAAGTGATACTGGCACTTATTGCAGTCGCATTACTAACCATCTTACCTTTGAAAGCGTCTGCAGCGGGTTCTAACTACCCGCTCGACCAAGCCAATGTGGATGTGTCTGATACTGCGTCGCTTCAGCGTGGCGCGGCTGTATTCACCAACTACTGCATGGGCTGTCACGCGATGAAATTCCAGCGTTACGAGCGTACAGCAACGGATCTGGGTATTCCTCACGATATCATGCAGGAAAACCTGAACTTCTCAGGCTCTGCCATTGGATCGTTAATGGAAATTCCAATGACTACAGACCTTGGTAAGCAGTGGTTCGGCGTAGCGCCTCCAGATCTAACGTTGGTTGCTCGAGCACGCGGTGAAGATTGGCTTTACACTTACCTACGCACTTTCTACAAAGATCCTTCGCGTCCAATGGGTGTAAACAACAAAGTATTCCCTAACGTGGGTATGCCGCACGCAATGCTCGAACTTCAGGGTTTGGCAGAGTGTGCTCCTGGTCCGGTTATCGCAGCTAACGGTGGCGAACGCCGCGATCCGTTAACGGGTGAACCACTGCTTCTAGACCCATGTGGTCGTTTAGAAGTTACTGAGCCGGGCAAGCTAACACCAGAAGAGTACGATCAGACAGTATATGACTTAGTTAACTTCCTGTCTTACACGGCGGAACCAATGCAACTGAAGCGTGAGCGAATTGGTCTTTTCGCGTTGCTCTTTATTGCTATTTTCTTCGTGTTTGCGTTCTTGCTTAACCGCGAGTACTGGAAGGACGTTCACTAATCAGCCTTGGTATCGACTGAGGTAGTAAGGGCAGCTCGGCTGCCCTTTCGTGGTTTTTATTTATCTTAAGAAGAGGTATCTCATATGGGTGTTATCGCTAAGCGATCCTCCATGACATTTTTCTCAGATCCAACTTGTCAGTTTTGCCATCGTGTTCGTATCGTATTGGCCGAGAAGGGCGTTGCCGTTGATATTATTGATGTCGATCTCGATGACAAGCCTCAAGAGCTTCTCGAGCTAAACCCTTACGGAACGGTTCCTACGCTTTTAGATCGTGAGCTCACTCTTTACGAATCAAAAGTCATGATGGAATACCTAGATGAACGTTTTCCACATCCGCCGCTTCTTCCTGTTTATCCGGTCGCTCGTGCTGAAAGCCGTCAGTTGATGTATCGAATCGAGAAAGATTGGGCACCATTGTTGTCGGTTATTAAAACCCATGCAGATGAAAAGGTGCGCGAGCTCGCTAAAAAGCGCCTTCGCGAAGGTATCTTGTCGACTGCGCCTATCTTCAAAGAGTTCGATTATTTTATGTCGGAAGAGCTAACACTAGTTGATTGCTGCATGGCACCGATTTTGTGGCGCTTGCCCGAGCTCGGTATCGACCTTGGAACTAGCAAAACGGTTGAAGCATTGAATGACTACATGAGTCGCTTGTTTGAACGCGAGTCGTTCCAAGCGAGTCTTTCAGAGCTCGAAAAGGAAATGCGTGGCCTATAATTCGGTTGCGTAATTCTCAATGGCGCCAACTCGGCGCCATTTTTGTTTAAGGAGTATTTATGACTATGACCCCTAACAGGGCTTATGTGTGTCGAGCGATTTTTGAATGGGTACTCGACAATAACTGTACGCCTTATTTGTATGTAAACGCGATGGCGGAAAATGTTGAAGTTCCAACCGAGTACGTACAAAATGGTCAAATTGTATTAAACGTCGCACCCGCGGCAGTTCAAAACTTCACAATCCACAATGATTATGTCTCGTTCAACGCGAGATTCGGTGGCGTACCGAGGGACATCTTCGTTCCGATCTGGGCTGTTCTTGGAATGGTCGCAAGCGAAACCAACCAGGGTATATTTTTCGATCCAGAAGAAATCGAGCCCTACGCAATTGATGGTTTCGACCCCGAGCCTCCAACACCACCTGTTAAGCCAGTTGGCAACGAGGGCAGTGATGGTGAAACTCGTACTTCTACTAAGGGTCGTCCGAGTTTAAAGATTGTAAAGTGATGGCATTCTAAAAAACAAAAAGGGTAATTGATGTTACAGCAATTTTTACGTTGGGAAGCAGCTAGCGGTTTGTTACTTGTGATCGCGATGGGTCTTGCGATGCTCGTCGCCAACTCGCCGCTCGCGTCGTTCTACGATACCTTCCTTCATGTGGCTGTTCAGGTTCGTGTTGGCGAGCTTGATATTGATAAGCCACTTTTGCTTTGGATTAACGATGGCTTAATGGCCATGTTCTTCCTCATGATTGGTCTTGAAGTTAAGCGCGAGTTTTTCGAAGGTGAGCTTCGTAAGCCACATCAGGTTGTACTTCCAGCGTTTGCCGCTGTCGGTGGCATGTTGGTTCCAGCTCTGGTCTACGTTTACTTTAACTATGGCAATGAAGCTGCCATGAGCGGCTGGGCCATCCCAACCGCAACCGATATTGCGTTTGCCCTTGGTATTCTTAGCCTTCTCGGTAACCGAGTCCCGGCAGCTCTGAAGGTATTTCTGTTGGCGCTGGCCATTATGGACGACCTCGGAGCGATTATTATTATCGCAATTTTCTACACCCAAGATCTTTCAGTTCTATCGCTGGTTGTTGCCGGATCGGCGTTACTCGTCCTTGCGTTGATGAACCGCTTTGGGGTCCGAAAACTCGGTCTCTACATGTTGGTTGGCGTGATTATGTGGGTATCGGTACTTAAGAGTGGTGTTCACGCCACGTTAGCGGGTGTGCTTCTCGCGTTTACGATTCCGCTTCGATTCAAAGACGGTACCGACGGCTATGTGCATAAAGTTGAACACAAAATTCACCCATATGTCGCGTTTATGATTCTTCCGCTATTCGCTTTTGCGAACACCGGATTGTCATTCTCGGGCATTGAGATGGAGCAACTGTTCTCGGATATTCCGGTTGGTATCGCCCTCGGTCTTGCGCTTGGTAAACCAATTGGCGTGTTCTTCTTCTCTACAGTCGCGATTTTACTGGGGCTCGCGAAGCTGCCGAAAGACGTCGGCTGGAGAGCGCTCTTCGGCGTTGGCTGTTTATGTGGTGTGGGTTTAACCATGAGTTTGTTCATTGGTACGCTCGCATTCAGCGAAGGTGGTGAGGCAGATATCTTAGTTGATCGTATGGGAATTCTCATGGGGTCTTGGGCGAGTGCCGTGATCGGTTTCGTGGTACTTTGGCTGGTGTTGCCCCGCGAGAAGAAACTGGCTTAACGCAAGCGATAACATTTTAAAAGGCGCTCAATACGAGCGCCTTTTTAGTCTCTGTCTCAGTATCTCTTTCACAGTTGTTTGGTCAGTTCAACGCAGCGCGTCCAGCGTTTCTTGATTTGCTCTAAGTCATTTAGGGTCTGAGGCTCATATTGTGAGTCGAGTTCCCAATATTCACTGACATCATCTAGGGTTTTGTAGAGGCCCACTCCGACGGCGGCTAAAAAGGCGGCGCCGAGCGCGGTAGTCTCTGAATTGCGCGGTACGAAAACCGTTTGATTGGTGATGTCGGCTAGTAATTGACAGAACGCGGGATTGGTCGACATGCCTCCGTCGATCTTAAACTGACTAACGCATAGCCCGTCGTCACGAAATGCCTCTAACAAATCATTCGATTGAAGAGCCACGCTTTCTAGCGTGGCAGTGATAAGCTCGTTTCGGCCACTGTTTCGTTTAAGCCCGAATATCGCACCTCGGGCGTCGGCACACCAGTGCGGAGCTCCGAGGCCTGTAAACGCGGGTACAACGGTGATACCGTGATTGTGCTCGGTCTTTTCGAGAATCGCTTGAGTTTGGGTTGCGTCGGTGATGATCTCGAGTTCGTCACGCAGCCATTGCACGGCGGCACCCGCGATAAAAATACTCCCCTCAAGTCCATAGGTGGTTTCGCCGTTAATTCGGTAGGCGATGGTCGTTAACAGACGATGCTTGCTGGCGAGTGGTTCGGCTCCGGTATTGGCGATGACAAAGCACCCCGTTCCGTAGGTAGATTTGATCGCGCCCTCGCTCAATGCGCACTGACCGATGAGAGCTGCTTGCTGGTCGCCGGCAATGCCTGTGATCGGCACTGCGAGCCCATTGAAGGGTTCCGAGGTTGCGTCACCGAAATGACCGGCGCTGTCGCGAACCTCCGGAAGTAGGTTCGCCGGTACATTAAATAGATCACACAGCGTGTCATCCCATCGGTTTGTGTGGATGTTAAAGAGTGAAGTGCGTGATGCATTTGTCGCGTCGGTCACATGAGAGCAACCCTCGGTGAGGTGCCATACTAACCAGCTATCAATCGTACCAGCGGCTAGCTCACCCGATATCGCGCGATCTCGTGCACCGTCGACGTTGTCGAGAATCCATGCAATCTTGGTAGCAGAAAAGTAGGGGTCCAGTAGCAGTCCCGTGCGAGCATTCACATCCGCTTCAACCTGTTCCTCCCGAAGTTGCTTGCAACGGTCTGCAGTGCGACGATCTTGCCACACAATGGCAGGATAAATCGGTTCACCCGTTGCTCTATCCCAAACGACCACGGTTTCGCGCTGATTGGTAATCCCAATGGCGGTTAGGTCAGTGAGGTTCAAATTCGATTGACTTATCGCGGCGCGAATGACGTCGAGCGTGCTATTGAGTATTTCGGTAGGGCAATGCTCGACCCAACCATCCTTTGGGAAGAACTGCT
>JABXIR010000025.1 GCA_013372965.1 Gammaproteobacteria bacterium | reverse complement strand
TTACGACGACCGCACCCGACACATTCGTTTTCTGCGCAATACTGAGCTGAATATCGCCCGTTCCAGGTGGCATATCGACTAGCAAAACGTCAACATCGTCCCATGCTGTATTTTGGATCATTTGCAACAACGCACCGCTCGCCATAGGCCCTCGCCAAACAGCGGGCGTCTTCTCTGTCGTCAGATAGCCGATACTCATCGTTTGAATGCCATCGACCTCAACAGGAATGAAGCGTTTATCTGAGGTCAATTCAGGGCGTGTCCCGTCTGGCTGCGCAAACATCAGCGGAACACTGGGGCCGTAAATATCAGCGTCGAGAATACCGACTCGAAGACCATTGTGATGTAAAGCCCTTCCAAGATGCGCGGTGGTGGTCGATTTCCCCACTCCGCCTTTACCTGAGGCAACCAAAATAATGCGTCGAACGCCGGGCATAGCATCGCCATGCTTGGATTCCAGCTGGACCGAGACCTGCCCCCAATCTCGGCCAAACTGCGTTTGTAAATGCGACGCTAACTCAGCCGCCTTGCGCGCGGCCGCGAAGTGAAGCGTGACGGATGCCGGTCGCGAGTTCGATACGGTAAACAAAGGGGAGCCCTCTGGCAGCTCTAGAAACGCAGCAACTTCCTGCGCTAGTTCATCCTGTGTCATCTGTTAGATCCTGTAACAAGTGTTCGATATCGTGCGGTTTCACGATTTTTAATGATTCTACACGCTTATTTGGTTTTAAGCCCCTGTAAAGTAGGCTAAAATCGAGCTCAGAATTTATCTTTATTAGCACCTCATTCTTCAGTCGGAGACCACCTTTTTCATGACTCAAGCTCGTCGTAAAATCTTAGTGACCAGTGCACTACCCTACGCAAACGGTTCAATCCATCTTGGCCACTTGGTTGAGTACATACAAACCGATATCTGGGTTCGTTTCCAAAAGGCTCGAGGACACGAGTGCACCTACGTTTGCGCTGACGATGCTCACGGCACAGCCATTATGCTTAAAGCCGAGTCTTTGGGGATTTCACCAGAAGAACAAATTGCGAACGTCAAAGCCGAACATGAAAAGGACTTTGCCGATTTTCTCATCGAATTCGACAACTATCACTCAACGCACTCTGACGAAAACCAAACACTCGCGAGCGAGATCTATCTTGCGCTTGAGGCCAACGGGCATATTGATCGTCGATCCATCACTCAAGCATTCGACCCCGAGCGTGAAATTTTCTTAGCAGACCGCTACATCAAAGGGACTTGCCCGAAGTGTAAATCTGAAGATCAGTACGGAGACAACTGCGAAGTGTGCGGCGCCACCTATGCGCCGACCGACTTAATCGATGCGGTTTCGACGCTATCGGGCGCAACGCCAACCCAAAAAGAGTCCGAGCACTTTTTCTTTAAACTGCCGGAATTCACCGACTTCCTTAAAGACTGGACGCGTTCAGGCACGCTACAAACCGAAGTCGCTAATAAGCTCTCAGAATGGCTAGATAGCGGTCTCCAGCAGTGGGATATTTCTCGCGACGCGCCGTACTTCGGCTTCGAAATCCCTAATGCACCAGGCAAATATTTCTATGTGTGGCTCGATGCCCCAATCGGGTATATGGCGAGTTTCAAAAACCTGAGCGAACGCACCGATGATCTCGACTTCGACGAGTACTGGAAAGCAGGCTCTGATACCGAGCTCTACCATTTTATCGGCAAAGACATCGTCAACTTCCACGCGTTATTCTGGCCATCCATGTTGCACTCGGCCAATTACCGACTGCCAACTGGGGTCAACGTTCACGGTTTCCTAACGGTCAACGGTAAGAAAATGTCGAAGTCGCGCGGCACCTTCATCAACGCCCGCGCTTACCTGAACCACATGAATCCTGAGTATCTTCGTTATTATTTTGCGGCGAAGCTGTCATCCGGCGTCGATGACATCGACCTCAATCTTGAAGACTTCGTGCAGCGGGTCAACTCAGATCTCGTGGGCAAGTACGTCAACATCGCAAGCCGAACTGCGAAATTCATGATGCGCTTCGCTGACGGTAACGTGTCGAGCCACATCAGCGACCCTGAGTTGTGGCAGCGATTTGTCGACGCACACGATCACATCGCCAGCCTTTACGAGGCGCGCGAGTATGGCAAAGCGACCAAAGAAATCATGGCACTGGCCGACGCAGCCAACCAGTTCATCGCCAACAACGCGCCTTGGACCCTTGCAAAAGACGAGGCTAACAGCGACCAAGTCGTCGCCGTATGCTCGCAGGCGATCAACATGTTCCACGCGTTGAGCATCTGGCTAAGTCCGGTACTTCCCGCTACCCAGGAAGCCGCGGGGGAGTTCCTTAACCTCGACATTCGCTGGCCAAACACGCTCGAGTGGCTCAATAATCACACCATCGCACCATTTAAGCCACTGATGAAACGACTCGAACAACCGGCAATCGACGCAATGATGGACGACGCGAAAGCCGAACTGGAAGCATTACAGGCGCAGAGTGCACCGACACCCACGCTTTCATCAAGCGAACACTTGGACGCCGATCCACTGGGCGACATTATTGAATTCGACGACTTTGCAAAGGTCGACTTACGCATTGCACTCATTGTTGATGCGCAGCCCGTCAAAGGAGCCGATAAATTGCTCCAAGTTACCCTCGACATCGGTGGTGAAACGCGAAACGTATTCGCGGGTATTAAAAGCGCCTATCAACCCGAAGATCTGATCGGAAAGCTCACACTCATGGTCGCCAACCTCGCGCCGAGAAAAATGCGCTTTGGTGTGTCTGAAGGGATGATCGCTGCCGCAGGTCCTGGAGGAAGCGACATTTTCCTACTGAGTCCAGACAGCGGTGCGAAGCCTGGAATGCGAGTGAAGTAGTCATTCGATTCAGTTATATGCACATTCAAGTTTAATCCTTGATCGTAATAACTGAATCAATACACTTAAGCTCTAATGTAGAGAGGATCGTAAATACGCATGGCAGAACTCGCCTTAATCTTGATTGGCGCCGTACTCGTCAACAACTTTGTGCTAGTCCAATTCTTAGGACTATGCCCGTTTATGGGTGTCTCAAACAAAGTTGAGACGGCCATTGGCATGGGCGGTGCCACCACGTTTGTGCTAACGCTTGCCGCGATTTGCAGCTATCTGGTCAATACCTATCTACTCAAACCACTCAGTCTTGAATACCTACAAACAATTAGCTTTATCGTCGTCATTGCGGGCGTGGTGCAGTTCACGAAGATGTTTATTGAAAAAACCAGCCCGCTACTTTATCGCGTGCTGGGTGTTTTTCTGCCGTTAATTACGTCAAACTGCGCCGTCCTCGGTGTTGCACTACAGAACACCCAGAAAGCACATACATTCCTAGAAAGCACGCTGTATGGCTTCGGTGCCGCCGTAGGATTCTCTTTGGTCCTCGTCCTGTTCTCCGCTATGCGGGAGAGACTCGCCGTTGCGGATGTACCTGAGCCCTTCCAAGGAGCGGCGATCGGGATGATTACGGCGGGCTTAATGTCACTGGCGTTCATGGGTTTCGCGGGGTTAGTTTAATGTTCGATTGGCTAGCCGCTGTTTCAATACTTGATGCGTTGATGGCCCTAGTTGCGATCGCGCTGTTATTTGGTTCCGTCTTGGGCTTCGCTGCCGTCAAATACCGCGTCGAAGGCGACCCAATCGTAGAGCAAATCGATAATCTATTGCCTCAAACGCAATGCGGACAATGCGGCTATCCCGGGTGCCGCCCTTACGCAGAAGCGATCAGTAACGGCGATGCCATCAACAAGTGCCCTCCGGGCGGCCAGACGACGGTGAATGACCTAGCTAATTTGTTGGGCGTCGAAGCACCAGAACTAGACGAGTCGCATGGTACTGAAACTGAAAAGCGCATCGTCGCTGTTATTCGTGAAGACGAATGTATTGGCTGTACCAAGTGCATTCAAGCATGCCCCGTCGATGCAATTCTCGGTGCCGCAAAGCAGATGCACACCGTTATCGCCGATGAATGCACTGGCTGTGACCTCTGTGTAGAGCCGTGTCCAGTCGACTGCATCGATATGATCGAAATCGACGACGACATCCGTAGCTGGAAGTGGGAATCACCTCAGATAATTGCGACTGATCGACGCGGAGAGCTCGGCGCATGAGATTAATCCACGATATTCCGGGTGGCGTGCACCCGCCCGAACAAAAGTTCCTTTCGAATCAACAACCGATCCGAACCGCTCCCCTCTTTGCGCAATACGTTGTCCCGCTTCAACAAACGGTCGGTGTCGCTGCGACACCGATTGTTAGCGTGGGTGATCGGGTATTGACTGGGCAACCCATCGGTACGCCGACCGGATTCTTTTCAGCAGCAATACACGCGCCAACCTCAGGCGTGATCACCGCAATTGAATCGCGGCCTGCAGCTCACCCGAGTGGAATGTGGGATACGGCAATTTGTATCGAAGCCGATGGACAAGACGAGTGGTACGCCAACAAACCCGTGGTCAATTGGCGCGACGCTGGTCATCGGGATTTGATCGAACATCTTCGCGAGTCAGGCATATCGGGGTTGGGCGGTGCGAGCTTCCCGACCGCTGCAAAGCTTGATGGTCAGCGCCCCATCACGACCTTAATCATCAATGGCACCGAGTGCGAGCCTTACATTACCGCTGACGATCTTCTGATGCGTGAACGCGCTGAAGAAATCCGCACTGGCGTGGAGATTATCCATCAGATATTGGGGAAGCCAGCTGAAGTCATCATTGGCATTGAAGACAATAAGCCAGAAGCATTGGGTATCATGCAGCAAGCCTTTATCGGCACTGGATTTGAAGTGGTGAGTTTTCCCACGAAATACCCGTCCGGTGGCGAAAAACAGCTCATCCAAATTCTAACTGGGAAAGAGGTACCCACTGGCGACATTCCGAGCGCGCTTGGCATCGTTGTACAGAACGTCGGGACCGCGGCAGCCGTCAAGCAAGCCGTTGTCGATGGTCAGCCACTGATCAGCCGTATTACGACGATTACGGGCGAACAGCTTGAAGATACCGGGAATTTTGAGGTACGCATCGGCACCCGAATTGTCGACCTACTCGGCTACACGAACAACTCGATCGAATCGCGCGATGTGATCATGGGCGGCCCAATGATGGGGTTCGAGATAAAACACCTAGACGCACCGATCGTAAAAGCCAGCAATTGCTTGCTACTTGTTGAACAGCACCAACAACCCGTGCCCGTCGAGTGCATTCGTTGTGGGCTATGCGCCGAGGCCTGCCCTGCCTCACTGCTTCCTCAGCAACTCTATTGGTACGCAAAAGCTGACGATCATGAAAAACTCGACGGTTACAACCTTAAAGACTGCATAGAATGCGGTGCATGTGCCTACGTCTGCCCGAGTAACCTACCGCTCGTGCAGCACTACCGTGCCGCTAAGGGACGCGTAAAAGTCGCGAATGAGGCGAAACAACGATC
>JABXIR010000160.1 GCA_013372965.1 Gammaproteobacteria bacterium | reverse complement strand
GGCATGACCTGATTAACGAAAAGGGCGGCGAGATCAAACGCTTCTTTGTTGTCGATCAAGACTTCGCCGATATCCGAGCGTAAGTAGTCTCGAATGGTACGAAGAATCACGTTGCTCTCGCGGAACAAGAAGTGCGGCGCAGAAGAACCATCCGCTTCGGTTTTGATAGCGGACCAAACTTGTGACAGATAGTCTAAATCCCACTGGAGCTCTTCAGCGCTACGGCCAATTGCTGCGGTACGAGCGATGACGCCCATGCCGTTTGGAGAGTTTATTTGTGACATTGCCCCGCGAAGCTGTGCGCGTTCGTCACCTTCGATGCGGCGTGATATACCGCCTGCTCGCGGATTGTTTGGCATTAAGACGAGGTATCGGCCAGCAAGGCTAATAAAGGTCGTTAAAGCCGCGCCCTTGTTACCGCGCTCTTCTTTGTCGACCTGAACGATCACCTCAGTGCCTTCTTTGATCGCGTCTTTAATACGAGCACGACCTTCAACACCTTTTGCAAAGTATTCGCGAGAAATTTCTTTCAGTGGAAGGAAACCGTGGCGTTCTGCGCCGTAATCAACAAAAGCCGCTTCGAGACTGGGTTCGACGCGTGTAATTTTTCCTTTGTAGATGTTCGATTTTTTCTGTTCACGGGTACGGTTTTCGATGTCTAGATCGAAGAGTCGTTGGCCGTCAACCAGCGCAACGCGCAACTCTTCCGGTTGAGTTGCATTGATAAGCATTCGTTTCATTAGTGTATAAACTCACAATTAATTTCATTGTAAGGTGCTCACGAATGCCCGGCTAGGAGCTTGCCGTCAAAAACGCGCACTTATGGCGTAACGGCAGTAATTATGCGACTTTTGAATGATCGCGATCCAAATTTTGTGAGCAACAAGCAATTGGCTTGGTGCTCGGTTTCGACGCGCCTGCCGTGTAACAGCAGTTGGTCTTTGACGATGCGTCGAAACGTGAATCTATTTCTATTTTAAGCCCAGCCCGGGCGTTCGGGCGCTACCTTGCCCTTTAATATTTGTTGCAACCTAAATTCGATTGCAGTCATCAGGCCCATGCTTCGATTTCGTCGAGCGTTGGTTACTTTCCTGATGAATTTGCCGTTATGCGGCGAATCTCTGTTTTAGCGCTCTATTAAGCGCGGTCGAGACTATAACACCTTTTTGTTGACTATGGAATATTCAAGCGGGTGTTTTAATTTGCGACTCACGACCATAAAGAGTGGAGAATCATTCAAGAGACAGCGATAATAAGCTCTCATTTAATGTTGAGTGGTTTCATGAATAAATTCGACAAGCCTCATTTTGTAGAGATAGATGCATCACACGATGGTCAGCGTATCGACAACTTCCTTATTACCTACCTTAAGGGTGTACCTAAAAGCCGGGTTTATCGCCTAATACGAAAGGGTGAGTTGCGAATTAACAAGAAGCGCTGCAAGCAGACTTATCGACTTCAAGTGGGTGACCTTGTTCGTATTCCGCCCATTCGCGCGACTGAGAAGGTTGAAGTCTCGGTGAATGCAGAGCTTAAAACCCTGATCGAGCAGCGTGTGGTCTTCGAGGACAACGGGCTGATTGTTATTAATAAGCCAAGTGGTCTCGCTGTGCATGGTGGTTCTGGTGTGTCCTTGGGTTTAATTGAAGTAGTGCGGCAGATTAGGCCGCTTGAGAAGTTTGTAGAGCTGGTGCATCGCTTAGATCGCGATACCAGTGGTCTTATCATGATTGCAAAGCGACGTTCTGTCTTGACGCATCTCCATGCACTTTTGAGGGGAGATGGTGTCGACAAACGTTACCTCGCCTTGGTTAAGGGCAAGTGGTCGAAGCGCAAGACTAAGGTGGATGCGCCCTTAGAGAAAAATCACTTGCAGTCGGGTGAGCGCATGGTTCGCGTGTCTAATTCGGGCAAAGAGTCGTTAACCGAGTTCCAAATAGTAGAAGCGTTCGATGAAGCAACGCTAGTCGAAGCCAAGCCCGTTACAGGGCGCACGCATCAAATTCGCGTACATGCACAGTATGCAGGGCATCCAATTGCAGGTGATGTAAAATATGGCGATCGAGGTTTTGACCAGTTTTGCGCTAACTTGGGTATTGAGCGTCTTTTTTTACACGCGTGGCAGTTGTCTTTTGAAACCAGTGACGGCGAGCTCGTAAAGGTCGAGGCGCCTCTCGAGGAGACGCTTGAGGCGGGACTTCAGAAACTGCGAGCTAGCTCAAAGGGTTAATACCGTGTTTACGAAGAAGTTTGCAAAGCGCAATTAACGGCAATCCTTCAAGCGCTGTTGGATCTTTGCCTTCAATAGCTTCGAAGAGTGTTGGGCCGAGGGATTCGCATTTAAAGCTCCCGGCACACCATAGTGGGTCGTCGAGCTCGATGTACTTTTGAATCTCTGAGTCACTCAAGTCGCTTCGAAAGGTGACTCGACACTCGTCCGTGTGGCAGCTGAGTAGATCTGTTGTAGCAACTGCGACTGAGGTGTAAAAAATTACAGTCTTTCCGCGCGAGGCTTTCAGCTGCTCTATTGCATTTTCCCGTGTTGTCGGTTTTCGCAATATCTGAGTATCGAGGGATGCGACTTGGTCGGAGCCGATTGCAACTTCTCCAACCTTTGGAGATACAGCGCATGCTTTTTCGATTGCGAGTCGACGAGAACGTTCGCGAGGAGGCTCGTCTATTGGCGTTTCGTCGATGGCGGGGTCCATTACGCTGAAATTAATGCGAAGTCTTTCGAATAACTGCTTACGGTAAACGGAAGTAGAGGCTAAAATGATGGAAAAGGGCATAATAGATCGTGCTCGAGTTATAAATTTGTAAAGAAAGTAGGAAGGTTAAGGGGTTTACCTTATCGGTCAAGTATAATTCCCTTTGACTTGTTAATTGACTATCAATAGAATGCCGCGCCTATGTCAAAGGAACAATTGAGCCGTCACTTGCCCGATGTGGTTGACGCTCGTAAAATGGCTGATCATGAAGTTTCTCTCGAGGGTATTGTCCCGGTGGAGAAGCTCGTGCGTCTCGATAGTGTCACAACAGAGCAGGGTGGTTTCCTCCAGGTTACCGCGTCGTTTTGGAAAGACCCGTCGCGATATCGTTGGCTAACTCTTCAAGCATCTGGTCGTCTTGTGCTTGAATGTCAGCGTTGCTTACACGGATATGACTATCCGTTAAGTCTAGATTGTTCGGTTATGTTGGTTGGCAATGACGACATTGCAAAGCAGGTACCTCGCTCAGTCGAGCCCGTCGTTCTCGATGAGGATAAATTGAGTATTTGGGAGGTGCTTGTCGACGAAATTCTGTTAGTATTGCCTCAGGTTAGCGAACATGCGCCTGATGAGTGCTCAGGCAGTTCGTCATACGTTTTAGGCCCGGGGGAGGCCGACCACCAGGAAGAAGCGCCTGCGGTTGAAAACCCATTTAGTGTTCTCGCACAGTTGAAGAATTCTTCGGCTAGCGGGGATGAAGATTAACAACCTTTGTTTTGGAGCGTTGAACAATGGCTGTTCAAAAAAGTAAGAAAACTCGTTCGCGTCGCGGCATGCGTCGTTCACATGATGCACTTTCAACAAGTGCATTGTCAGTTGACTCAGTAACTGGTGAAAAGCACCTTCGTCACCACGTTTCTGCGGACGGCTTCTATCGCGGTCGTAAAGTAGTCGATACTGACGGCGAATAAGACATCACCGAATGCGGCTTGCAGTCGATGTGATGAGCGGGGATTTCGGTCCCCGCATTGCTGTTCCAGCGGCCATGGTGGCGCTGGAGCGGTTTCCTTTCTTAGAACTAGATCTTATTGGTGACAAAGCCCTGATTCAGGCGTACACCTATCCTCATTTACTTTCTCGTTATCGGATTCTTCACTGTTCTCGCGTCATCTCTCAAGAAGACTCGGTTGCATCGGTTCTGCGAGATCGAAACGATTCGACGATGTCTCTTGCGCTAGCATTGTTAGCCGACGGACGGGTTGACGGCGTTGTGTCAGCAGGAAATACCGGCGCGCTTATGGCTCTTGGTGTAAAGCACATCAAATGCCAGCCGCAGTTGAAGCGTCCTGCGATTTGCGCGCAGCTGCCTCGTCAGGACGGTTGCTTCTTC
>JABXIR010000209.1 GCA_013372965.1 Gammaproteobacteria bacterium | reverse complement strand
ATCCAAGCAATCGTATCCTCAAGCATCGTTTGAAAACGCTCATAATCTGCCTTGTTCGCGAGTTCACCGTGTCCAGGAATAATACGCGTTTGATCATCCATTGATTCCAACAGCATGGATACAGCGTCGAGGTAGCCCATCACACTGCCACCACCGTCTAGATCAATGTAAGGAAAGCGATCCTTGAAAAATAGATCCCCGGTATGAACTACGTTTTCCTCGGCCCAAATAACGGCCGTGTCACCATCGGTATGCGCTGCACCTGGATGAACTAGCTGCATTTCCTGACCGTTTAGATAAACCATCATATCCGAGCCGTAGGTTAGATCCGGTTTAAGCTCTTCCGGTTTGTCGGCTAAGCGTTCACGAACGTTATGATGCGATATTATGTGTGCGTGAGCAGCCCAATGCGCGTTACCACCGGTGTGATCCCCATGATAATGCGTATTTAACGTTAGCGTGGTTTGCACCCCAGGAAACATCGTATTGATCGCTGATTGATGTTGCTCAGAAAGCTCGGCAAACTGCGTATCAATGACCACCACACCGTCATCACCGACGCTTAATCCAATGTTACCGCCTTGTCCAAACATGACGTAAACACCCTCCACGACAGGCGCGATACTTACCGTCGGTCCGTCGGCATAGGCCGAATAACTGTGGGGTAATAACGCCATTAAGGCAAACGAGAGTGACAGAGGCTTTTTCATGGGACGGACTCCAAGCAGTATTTGTAATGACCTAATTTTACTACGCTAAGCCTATGCGTCGCTCAATTCAAGCGAATGATTCTATTGCTACGCAAAATCCACAACGTTAAAAAATATGAACTATTATCAGTTACAAATTCCATCGATATTGTAGCTTTTTGGAGATAGTGCTCATGCGCGTTGACAGTGAAATCAAACTTGGATTTAAAGATGTACTCTTTCGACCAAAGCGTTCGACGTTGAAAAGCCGATCACAGGTATCCATCGAAAGGACCTTTACGTTTAAAAACTCGGGATACACGTGGACGGGTGTACCGGTCATCGCGGCCAATATGGATACGGTGGGAACGTTCGAAATGGCCGAGGCGTTAGCCGAGCATAAATGCTTAACGGCGGTTCACAAACATTACTCGGTCGAACAATGGAACGCGTTTTTAAGCAACCGAGATGAGTCTTTTTTCGATCACGTTATGATTTCCACAGGCACCTCAGAAAGCGACTTCGCCAAGGTCTCCCAAGTTATCAAGGCCAACCCTTCCTTGAAATTTATCTGTATCGATGTCGCCAATGGCTACTCAGAGCATTTTGCGGACTTTGTCCAAAGAGCACGAGACACTTTCCAAGACAAAACCATTGTGGCGGGTAACGTGGTAACCGGTGAAATGGTCGAAGAACTCCTGCTTCGAGGCGCCGACATTATCAAAGTCGGAATTGGTCCGGGATCGGTATGTACGACGCGTGTTAAGACCGGCGTCGGTTATCCGCAGCTCAGCGCGACCATCGAAAGCGCCGACGCAGCTCATGGTCTCGGCGGGCATGTGGTGTCAGACGGAGGCTGCACATGTGCGGGCGATGTCGCCAAAGCCTTTGGAGGCGGCGCAGATTTTGTCATGATTGGCGGAATGTTTGCAGGGCACGACGAATCAGGTGGTGAGACAGTAGAACGTGATGGCAAGATGTATCGACAGTTTTACGGCATGTCATCATCTACCGCGATGGACAAACACTCCGGTGGCGTAGCAAACTACCGTGCATCTGAAGGCAAAACGGTTGAAGTCCCCTACCGTGGGCCCGTTGCAAATACCATTCTCGACGTGCTCGGAGGGGTGCGTTCAACGTGCACGTACGTAGGCGCATCACAACTTAAAGAGCTATCGAAAAGAACCACGTTTATAAGAGTTCAAGAACAAGAGAATAATGTGTACGGAAAGGAGTAGCGAAGAAAGTCATGGGGTGGACGACGGGGATCGAACCCGCGACAACAGGAATCACAATCCTGGGCTCTACCAACTGAGCTACGCCGACCGTGACGAAAAGGATATGGGGTGGCCGACGGGGATCGAACCCGCGACAACAGGAATCACAATCCTGGACTCTACCAACTGAGCTACGGCCACCATATACTTAATTTGCCGATCACCAAAATATGGCGCGCCCGGCAGGATTCGAACCTGCGACCAATGGCTTAGAAGGCCACTGCTCTATCCAGCTGAGCTACGGGCGCCGATGGTTCAAATTAATAAAATGGTCGGGGTAGAGAGATTTGAACTCCCGACATCCTGCACCCAAAGCAGGCGCGCTACCAGGCTGCGCTATACCCCGAAATTGCTACGCGCTGTATTGCGTAAGCGGTGCGAATAATAGTGATAGCATCGTGCTAAGTCAATGAAAAATTTAATAAAAATTTCAAATAAACCCAAAAACTACCACTTTCAAAAACGCCCAAGATTTTTTGCTAGGATAATTTCGACTTAACTTCACTCTAAGGACTTAATCAGTGGATACGTTGATTCTCGATGGCAAAGCAACTGCCGCTAGTTACGAAGCTCAATTCACGTCAGAAGTAAACCAACTAACGACAACGGCTGAAGGCGCGAAGCCGATTTTGGCGACAATTTTAGTAGGTGCAGATCCTGCATCGGCGACCTACGTTCGTATGAAAGGCGAAGCCTGTCGTCGTATTGGCATGGACTCAAAGCGCATTGAGCTGGGCGACGCGACAACGACCGATGAATTATTAGCCGTCATCGATGAGCTAAACGCTGACCCTAACGTCCACGGTATCTTGCTTCAACATCCGGTTCCAGCACAGATCGATGAGCGTGCGTGCTTCGATCGCATCGCACTCGAGAAAGACGTCGATGGCGTGACTTGCTTAGGTTTCGGTCAAATGGCGATGGGTGAAGACGTATACGGTTCAGCGACCCCTGCTGGCATCATGCGCCTTTTAAATGCGTACGACCTTAAATTAAGCGGTTTACATGCCGTTGTAGTGGGCCGCAGCCCAATTTTAGGTAAGCCCATGGCTATGATGTTGCTAAACGCGAACTGCACTGTGACCATCTGTCACTCTCGAACCGAGAACCTCGAATCGCACATCAAACAGGCCGATATCATTGTTGGTGCGGTAGGTAAGCCGGAATTTATCAAAGCCGACTGGATTAAAGACGGTGCGATCGTTGTTGACGCGGGCTATCATCCAGGTGGCGTAGGTGACATTGAGCTAGCTCCACTTCACGGCCGAGTTAAGGCGCTAACGCCTGTGCCCGGTGGCGTAGGTCCAATGACTATCAACACCTTGATTGCGCAAACTCTAGAGGCAGGCAAAAAAGCGATGTCGTAACATCGCTTTTAAACTTGCAGACATTTAGCCGAGCCTCAGAGCTCGGCTAAAAATTCCATTTCCGCTTGCGTTCGCAAACTCTCACGATGACTGTCCCAAAGCGCTTTCACACGTTCCTGGTTGAGTGCTTGGCGGTCGACCAACACACCGGTTGCAAGCTCGCCACGCGGTACTGCAACAGGTACTTTCGCAAAGACGAATTGATTTGAAATCACATCCATGAATGGACCGGATTTTGATGTCGGCATAACAAACGACAACTGCAAACCAAGACGCTCAGTCAGATACTGAATCACCTCTCGTGAACGGTGTTCATCCATCTTTGAGAAGGCTTCATCGACGAGCACCAAACGCAGGTGGCAGCCAGGCTCAGAGAACTTAAACGCGGAGGTGATGGCAGCCGCACGAATAATATAGGCAGGCGTCTCAAGCTGGCCACCCGAGCCCGTGCCGTAACGCGAGAGTGGAAGTGGGTCCTTTCCTTCCGGGGTTTTGTAGATCTCATACCGACGATACGAGCGATAATCGGTAATCTGTTCGAGGTGCTTAAGTGCGCGACTCTCATCCTCATCGAGTAGCATCGACATGAGCTTATCGCGCACTACACTGAGTTTTGAACTTAGGTAGCCACCGAACAGTGATGTCGCCTCGCCATCGACCGATGGCATCCGAGTGACCGCCTCAAAGAAGTCCCAGTAATCTTTAAATTCAGGCTCCCAATCCCACGCAAAGCTGTAACGCTCTCGATCGGCTCCAAAGACATGGTGCTGAAGCTCTTCGTTGAGCTCCTCAAGGGCACGTTTACCCTCGTTAACCGCCTGATAAACCGAGTGACACAAATGCGTCACAAAGATATTGTCGAAACTCGCCTTGTATTGCGAAATTTGTTCGTACTTAACCGCTAGCACGTTATTTTTAAGACGATTGAAACGCTCATCGGCGGCATCGTGCAACCTTACAATCTCATCGTACAATGCTGCAGAAAACGATCGGTTACTCGGGGTGAACTCAATGTGCCCGAACTCGCTGAACTCTTGGTTATAGCTCATCACATTTCGTTCAATGATCATCAGCGACTCGCTGAGTGTGTCACGCAGTACTTCAGCTTCCCCGATGAGTTTCTCTGCATCCGTTTCCCGCGCCATCGCCTCGCAATCGTCAATCGCGGCGTCCAAATCATAATCCGACCATTTTGCCGCGAGTGCGCGAAGGTTCTCTTCCGCCTTATCGACGGCATCTTCTAACTCAGCTTGAGCACCGGCCAACACCTGAACACGCTTATCGAGATGTTTTAACTCGTGTTGTCTTGCGCCGAGCTGAGTTTGTATCTCGGCTAGACGCTTGCGAGTATCGGCCTCGTGCTCGAATAAACGACTCACCTCCTCGTCGAGCTCGCCATGATCGCCCGCCTTCGAGAGATCGGCCGCTTTTTGAAGACGAGAGACATCGTGAACGACTTCACTAAATCGCGATACGTCGGCGCTAAGGCTAATGTTATCGACACGCTTAACCGCGGCTATGATTGCTTCAATGGCCTCAAGCGAAGCCTGTGTCGAGCCAACCTCGCTCAACAGAGACGTAAGACGCTCTCTTTTCGCCAATTTTGATCGTTCTCTCGCGCCTTGTCCGAACACCAATTCGCCATCACTAAGCGCACAATTGAACATTGCGTAGCCAGCCGCAGCCAATCCATTCGCCATGACGCCTCGGCGGGTCGCTGCAAGTTCGCGTGAAGTGTCAACTTGCACTACGCTGGAAAACGACGCTTTTACAAAGGCTTCCGCACTTGCATGTTCGAACGTCATTAAGTGAACAATGCTGTCACTCGGTATTCGACTGACTTTTGCTAAGTCCTGCTTTGCACGATCTCCCTGAATAACACGGACACCTCGACCGATATCTTTGGACTCACGAATAAAACTCGCCGCATCCGCTTCATAGGCTGGATCGACAATAATATTAAAGCGAGCACCGCCCATGTAGCCTTCAATAGCCGACTGCCAGCGACTGTCAGTCACCTGGACGTAATCACACAGGACACGCGCGTCAGCACCCGGAAGCGCTTGATTAATCATTCTTACGGCGTGGGCGACGTGATTTGGATAACTCGCTCTGGCGCGTTCAAGCCGATCTACATCGACTTGCAACGATTTAATATCCGTTTTTAATTTCGTCAACTGGGATGTCAGTTCGTGTCGCATAGCTAACACTGAATCGACCAGCTGGCCACCAAGCCCGTTTGCGTCAGTCACCTGCGCTAATCGGTCAATATACGGCTGAACCACTTCTACTTGCTTTAACAGACCGGCTAGCTGGGTCTCATCAATCCAGTCACTGCCAACTAACGCGCAACTGTCTAGAGGCGAAAGTCCTTTAAAGTCAGCAATTGCCTCACGGAATGAGTCGATTGCTTCAAAATCGCTGAGCTGACCTAAGACTTGGAATAGGTCACTGGACAACGAGACAAGACCATTAAAACGGCTCACACTTGCTTTAGTATTCTCGAGCGTGATACGCAGCTGAGTCTTCGCTTCTTCGAGTTGAGCATTTAACTGCCCCGAAGAATCACCGCTCGCATGACGTTGCGCCTCGAGTTGCACCAACTCACGGTGTAGCTGTGAGAGTTTTACTTCGAGTTCGGCTTGACGGCGAGTCGCCTCTTGAATCGACTGATTGACCGTTTGCTGCTCCCGCTTCGCCGCGACATAATCGGACTGGTTCTTTAAGTGACGCGCCTGTGCCGCAGCAAAGGTGAGTCGGTTCGAATCGAGCCAAGTGGCGATGAATTGTTTACTGGCGGTGCCCGCCCCTTCGAGCAGCTCAATCGCGGATCGAACGCGTCTGGCCGACGCCTCCATACCGTGAATGGTTTTCATTAGACTGGATACATTGCGAATCGCTTCGCCAAGATCGCGTTTTTCGAGCACCTCTTGTGCGACAAACTCGTTAATCGATCGCACCGGCTTGTAAGCCATAAATCGTGAGAACGTTTTCGCGGCGTGCAGTGCTTCACGCTCTTGAACCGAATCATCGCGCCCACGCAAAGCGCCGAACAGCCGTGATAAATACGACTTCTTTCGATCATAGCGCTCAATTAGGTGCGCGGGATAACGATGGCAGAGCCGTTTGTATAATTTAGCACCATCGGTGACTACATCGCCTTCGACGAAATCCTCTAACGTGAGAGCGTGCTCTCGTATAATGTAAAAATTGAGAGAATCAAGACGCGCAACACGCAAGTCATCAGATGTTTCAAGGTGCGCTCTGGCGTGGAGTACGGCTGAGAATGGCTGACCTTGTTCACCGTCGGAAGGATGAAAGTTAGCGACCAAAAAGCCGTCGGTACGGTGAGGGCGTGAATAGCTTCCGTCGTCGCACCCTAAAATATAACTTGCCAAGGTTCGAACGTTTTTACCACGGGTACGCTGTGTCGACTCATCCTGGCCCGGGTTATAGCTGAAAATGTTGTCGTGTGCCGCTGTCATCAACGTCTGAATTGCATCGGCAGCGGTGGTCTTTCCCGAGCCATTTCCGCCCGAAAATAAGTTAATGGGGCCGAAATCGAAACAATGATTCGGTAAGTTACCCCAGTTAACAAAAATAAATTGCTTTAAATACATGCGCGCGCCTCAGTCAAATATCGACGATTGGTGTTCAGAGACCAATACTGGCTCATGCAAATGATCGTCTTCGTCTTCCGTTACACTCTGCGAACCGTCATTGTCGGCTACCTTGACTGTTCGAGTCCCGTCATCGCTGATGACGCTGTCACTCAGGGAGTCTGTCTCAACCGCTATTGGCTCATCAGCAGATGCTGCGACCGCGACATCATCACAGTCCGCTTCGCCCATAATTTCGCGTAACACAGCGTCGGTTACAAACGCGGTAATCGTCGGACGAATAACAAACCAGCAATTCATCGAGTCGAGCTCGTCCAGATTAACACTGATCACTCGCATGCGCCGTAAGCGACGGAAGAGGTTTTTTCGCTCGGCGACTCCGCTTGGAAGCGTCATATCTAGAGCACTTCTTAGAGCCAATGAAAAGCCCTCTAAGGTCTGAGTGACGTCGCCGCGTTCGTTAACGTCTCCAGCGCGCAAACCCGTTTCATACTGCAGTCTCAATACGAGAAGTGCAGACACCTCATCGTTCGAAAGAGAATCTTTTAATGTTGAACGCTGCCCTTCCCCAATAACTTCAACGCCCGGCGCTTTACCACCAGGTGGTAACAAACGCACAAAGCGTGTTGAACGGTCGTGCACTACGTTTACATCAAGCAGTGAAAGGTACTCAATGACCTGTTCTTCACAGCGAACAAATAAGTCGTAGATCTCGGCCTCGACAATTGATTCGTCTCGATAGACCACTCCGTAGTTAAGTAGGCGCTGAAGCACCTGCTTAAATTGAGTTTCGGCTACTGGGAAATCCGTTACCCAATCGTCAAATTGACTCATGATTTCTGCTCCGCTTTATGGACGGCGAATACATCTCGATGATTAAAAAATACATCAGAGGTGGTTTCGCCGGTTGCCTCGACACAAAATTGCGTCACGTGGTTACCAACGTTGGCACCCATCGATACAATCTGTGTCGTCATGATGAAGTCCTGCACGTCTTCAATGGCAAAATTTGCTGAACTCGCATTTGCCGCGACCAAGCGCTCAAATGCCTCACGTAAATCTCGATCACTGACCGAGAACGCATTCTCTAGAACAGATCGAACATACAAGCGTTGCTGATCTTGCTCACTGAGCCTGACATCACTCGCATTGACCTGTTGCAGTTTTTCAGTGCGGCGACGACGAATCGGTCGAATTTGGGCTGGATCAACTAATGCGATCTGATAATTACTGAATTGCTTTGAAACGGATGCCAATAGCTGCTCTTTTTCGAGCAACGACAATCCACGAATTCTTCCCAACGCATCAGACACGGACGCGCCAGTTTTAGTACTTAGCTGTGACAGTTGTCGGATAATTGCATCTGCGCGCTGCGTGAAACTCGCTAAGGCATCACGAAGGGATGGCAGCATGATTTCGCACGCATTACGCAATCGTGACTCAATCATTCTTAGCAACTGCTCGTACCAGATGTCGGTGTCACTAAATCCAGCCAACTTGAGTGCTCGAAGACGCCTCTCGATATCGAGACGTCGACTTTTAGGCGACTTGCGAATATCTCGAATCAACGACAATATTTCGTCTCGATAGCGCTCAACACTGTCGGCCGACAAGCGTACCGCCAAATCCGGCTCGAAACGCTTTTCCATAAACTCGAAGAAATACTCAGCCGCTTGATCAATGTCGTCGTGTTGCTGAACTTCGTGGATCAGCTGATTTCGTCGCTCTTCGAGCTCGACAATGACATCGGAGAAATCGGCTACAATGCGTTCCGAGTGCTCTACCGCGTCGAGTAAGTCGTGAATATCACCGGTTGAGGCAAATCCCTTCAGTGCATTACGGGTATTTCGAGTATTGCGATGATGCGTTCTCACTTGCTGGGTGTTGTCGGTACAGAAGGCATGCGCGAAATTACGTCCGACGCCACTCAGACCAAAACTCGACGTCATCGATACCGCATCTGCACGTTCTTCAATCCAACCGGTTTCTCGTAATTGCTGAAAAATCCAAGCGGCAAGTTTTCGGGGATCCGACGCGATAAGCTCATCGTCATCTGCATAATTATGTCCGGAGCGGACGACACTATCAGTAAAGATATCGGTAACTTGCTGGCGTGATAGGCTCTGTCCGTAATCGGCAAGCGAGGTGAATTGTCGACGGTAAAGCTGTGCTATGCAAAGCGCTACAATCTCACGATACTTGCTATTAAGCGGACGAAAAAATTGCCCGCGAGCCCCCTCAAAAAACATACCACTTCCAATGTTATTATTGTTATAACTTACTCAATTAAGGGGCTCAGAACAACTACCGCTAAGCCCCTTAGTATCGCCTTTAAGCTTTGCGCCAAGTCGTGCCAGACGCGGAATCTTCAATGATGATATCGAGAGAAGCTAGCTCATCGCGAATTTCATCGGCGCGAGCCCAATTTTTGTCTGCTTTTGCCTGCGCGCGTTCGGCAATTAATGCATCGATTTTGGCCGTTTGATCGTCATCGGTGTTACCTTTGAACCAATCCGACGGGGTCTCCTCGAAGAGCCCTAGAAGCTCACCACTGGCAATCAAGTCAGACTTGATCCTCTTGCGATCGGCCTCATCGGCCTTCGCTAGGTTCTTAACCAATTGATGCAATGCAGCCAGCGCGTTTGGCGTATTTAAATCATCGAGAAGTGCAGCAAACACGGAGGCTTGCTCGAGCGGCATAGGTTCGGTCACGACATCTTGAAGTTGCTCAAGCGCGCGATAAAACGAATCGAGCGATTGCTTCGCTGAGCTGAGTACGTCGAAACTAAAGTTCACCTCAGAGCGATACTGAGCACTCAGCAAAGCGTATCGCAATACCTCACCGTGCCATTCAGTGAGGAGCTCGTTCACCATTCGGAAATTGCCCAAGCTCTTAGACATTTTTTCGCCATCGATATTGACGTAACCGTTGTGCATCCAGTAATTAACGAATGGTGTATCATCGGATCCGCAGCAAGATTGCGCCAGCTCGTTTTCATGGTGCGGAAAGATAAGGTCTCGACCACCGCCATGAATATCGATGTGCTTACCAAGGTGCTTTTCAATCATCGCTGAGCACTCTAGGTGCCAACCGGGTCGACCTCGACCCCAGGGACTATCCCAACCCGGCTCGTCATCTGCAGAAGGCTTCCAAAGTACGAAATCTCCCGCGTCTCGCTTGTAATCGGCCACTTCAACGCGAGCACCAGCAAGCATATCATCCAGCGATCGATTGGATAATTCGCCGTAATTCGCCATCGAGCGAACATCGAATAGCACGTGCTGCTCGGATTCATAGGCGTGACCACGAGCGATCAGTCGCTCGACTAAATCAATCATTTCGGGAAGGTGCTGCGTCGCAAACGGAATGATATCGGGTGTTTTAGCATTTAACTGAGCCATGTCATCGGCGTAGGCGTCTGCGTAACGCGTTGTAATCGACTCAATTGACTCACCCGTCTCTCTCGACGTGTTCATAATCTTATCGTCGATATCCGTAATGTTTCTGGCATAGGTGACTTTCGGATAAAGCACATTAAGCACCCGATACAACAAGTCGAATACAACCACTGGGCGTGCGTTACCGATGTGCACGCGGTTGTAAACAGTTGGCCCACAGACGTACATACGGACGTTCTCTGCGTCGATCGGCTCAAATGCTTCTTTCTGACGTGTTTTTGTGTTGTAAACCGTAAGTTTCATCAAAGCCCCTAGCTGTTCTCAATCTTCGCCCAAGAATCACGAAGTCCAATCGTTTTGTTAAATACCGGAGCGTCAGTCGCGTGGTCAAAACGATCCGCTACAAAGTAGCCTTCACGCTCAAACTGGAATCGTTGCTCGGGTGCTGCTTCGCAGAGCGATGGCTCAATATAAGCGCCTTTCACGACCTGTAAAGACTCTGGGTTAAGCTTTTCGAGAAAATCGACATCACCGCGATCAGGTGCCTCTTCATTAAACAAACGATCGTACAACCGCACTTCTGCCTGTTTGCCGTGCGTTGCACTCACCCAGTGAATCACGCCTTTGACCTTTCGACCGTCGGTTGGATTTTGACCCAATGTTTCAGCATCGTAAGTGCAGAGAATTTTCTCGATGCGACCGTCAGCATCCTTGATGACTTCGTCGGCACGAATGACGTATCCACCGCGCAGACGCACTTCTTTACCTAACACCAGACGCTTGTACTTCTTATTGGCTTCCTCTCGAAAATCCGCACGATCGATCATGATGTGACGTGTAAAAGGAACACTGCGCGTGGCGAGATCATCACGATTTGGGTGACCTGCTAACGTTAAGGTCTCTACTGCATCTTCGTCGAAGTTGGTAATTTCAATCGGTAGCGGATCGAGCACACAGAACGCCCGCGGTGCGTTTTTGTCGAGATCGTCACGGATGGCGTATTCAAGCATCGCCACGTCGACGACTGAGTCCTGTCGCGTAACACCAATCATCTCACAAAAGTTACGGATGGATGTTGGTGTAAAACCGCGTCGACGCATACCCGAGATCGTCGGCATACGAGGATCGTCCCAGCTACTCACTACGTTTTCATCGACAAGTCGCTTCAGTTTTCGCTTCGAAGTGACCGTGTAATTTACGTTAAGGCGCGCGAATTCATACTGACGCGGCACCGCTGGAGCGGTGACATTTGCTATAAACCAGTCATAAAGCGGACGGTGATCTTCAAATTCGAGAGTACAGATCGAATGAGTAATCCCCTCGATCGCATCAGATAACCCATGAGTGAAGTCATACATAGGGTAAATGCACCACTTATCGCCTGTCTGGTGATGAGCAACTTTGCGAATACGGTAGATGATTGGGTCACGCATGTTCATATTCGGGCTAGCCATATCGATTTTTGCGCGTAAAACCTTTGCGCCCTCATCGAACTCGCCATCCGTCATGCGTTTAAATAAATCGAGATTCTCCTCGATTGAGCGGTCACGGTAAGGGCTGTTAACACCTGGTTCCTTGAGCGTGCCGCGGTATTCACGGGCCTGTTCTGGTGTTAAATCACAGACATAAGCAAGACCTTTCTCGATCAGTTCAATTGCCCAGCTGTAAAGCTGATCGAAATAATTAGATGCATAGCGCTCTTCGCCGGCCCACTGAAACCCTAGCCAGCTCACGTCTGACTTAATCGATTGAACGTATTCTTCGCTCTCTTTTTCGGGATTGGTGTCATCAAAGCGCAAATGGCATTCGCCACCAAACTCTTGTGCCATTCCGAAGTTCAAGCAAATCGATTTGGCATGCCCGATGTGTAGAAAGCCATTCGGCTCAGGTGGGAAGCGAGTGACAATCTTATTTACCTTCGAGCTTTCTAGATCTTCACGAAGAATCTTGCGGATAAAGTGCTCGGGCTTTGTGGTTTCAGTAGTCATTAAAATCTCGTCTAAATACACGTGTAATCACGCGTTTCTAAATTAGTTTAAAAAAAGGTATTATACCCGCCTTTTCGCATCGTCTGTATACGTTTAACCTAGGAATTTTGTTAATGAATGTAATTTTACACACCAACTACGGTGACATCACTCTCGAACTTAATGCTGAGAAAGCACCAAAGACCGTTGAAAACTTTATCAACTACGTCAAGAGTGGTTTTTACAACGAGACTATTTTCCACCGAGTGATCGATAACTTCATGATTCAGGGCGGGGGTTTCGCTCCAGATATGTCTCAGAAAGCGACTGAAGATGCGATCGAAAACGAAGCGGACAACGGCCTCGAGAATCTCGCTGGCACCATCGCTATGGCACGCACCATGGATCCACACTCTGCAACAGCACAATTCTTTAT
>JABXIR010000284.1 GCA_013372965.1 Gammaproteobacteria bacterium | reverse complement strand
TGTTGAATCCACCGATTTGCTTTGCGACGCCATCGGCTTGATACCGCGGAAGGTTATACAATGGAACGAGCAGGTCGTCGAGTCGAGCGGCGATGTCACCGTTGGCGAGTGCAGACTGGTTAAGCTGAGATAGGGCTTTCCTACGGATGTCGCCTAATCGACGGTATTCAGACGTCGGGTCGTTATGATTATCCCACAAGTGTCCATCAGCGAAAGCGCCGTCGACTGGGCGCGCGTGGCGATCTGAAACGTAGTTGATACCCGAATTTTGAATATCGGAGATGGCTTGCACTGGCGAATCGCCGTAGCCATACGCGACCACTAATTTGTCCCACAGGCCGATGCCTTCATCGTACGCGTCGTTTAATGTGATATTCCCATCGGCATCCAGAGTAATCAACGGGTGAGGGTAATCCATCACCGAGGCACGGTCAGACTCACTGGCCGCAAAATTGTGGGCAATGCCGATCGTGTGGCCGACTTCGTGCGCACTGAGTTGACGAATACGAGCTAAAGCCATCGCCTGAGCTTCTGCGCTATCCGCGTCGTTAAGAAGTGCTTCCGCAATCAAAATATCTTGACGAACGCGAAGCGAACCCAGTGTTACATGGCCTTTAATGATTTCGCCGGTGCGTGGGTCGATGATACTGGCACCGTAAGACCAGCCTCGAGTTGCTCGATGAACCCAGTTGATGACGTTAAACCGACTGTCCATTGGGTCGGCGCCTTCGGGCAGTATCTCGACGCGGTAGGCATCTTCGAAGCCAGCCGCTTCGAATGCCTCGGCCCACCACATGGCACCGTCAATGAGTGCCGTTCTCACGGGCTCAGGTACACCTGGGTCGAGATAGTAGATGATCGGCTCGACAACTGGTGAGCTCGGTGCATTCGGGTCGGTTTTAACTAAACGGTGTCGAGTGATGACGCGCTCGGTTAAATCGTGATTCAGCGGCTTGGTGTAGTCTTCCCACTCGTAGACGAAGTAACCGCTGTTCGGGTGGTAGGCTCGAGCTTGATAATCGCTATCAGGGAGCTTTATGAACGAGTGGTGCAGATGCAGACTAAACCCTTCAGAGTTGCTTAACACATCGTTTAAGTAGCCACCGTTGGCTGAGCCAGTGAAGGTGACGATGGCCTCGAGTTCCAGGTTCTCTGGAAAAGACTTGGTATTCTCCCAGTAAACGCCCGAACGATGGGCGTCGACAGTGAATTGACCCTCATCCATCGATCCTAGCCAGCGATTAACATCGAAAGCGTCGCGTACAATAAACTCGGAGGCATCGATTACCCAGTGACTGTCTGCCTCGGATAGGATTTCAAAACTGGCCATGATGTAATCGGGAAATGCATGGTCCACTGCTGTGTTCTCAGCAGCGTTGTCTGACGTACCACGATAGCGGAGGTTGTGTTCACGTAACAGTAATCTGTCACCCATCGCTTCAAACGAGACAAGTTTAGACTCTCCAATGAGTCCGCGGTCGATGCCTATGTCGTTCGAACCGAGACCACGAGAGAATCCCGAGTAGTAAATTACTTGGCCTAAGTCTTTGGGAATGGTGAGAATCACGTCACTCGACTGGGTGTCGCGTGTAAGGCCAATCAACTCAGATGAATGAGTGGGTGTGACGGACTGTCGTGGTTCGCAGCCGAATAAAACGATCGAAACAACTAGAAGCAAGTAGCGCATATTAAACTCATCAAGTAGGCGAATAATTATGTGCTGTCATTCTAAAAGAAACCGACGCAGTCTTATAGCTTTTCGTTCAGAAGTGTTAGCATAAGCACATCATTTACGGAGATGCTATGACGAACCAAATATCATCTGAGCAGAGAAACCGACTACTGCGTTGGGCATCCACGGCTTCAATCATTGTGGCTTTGGTACTGGTGTTAACCAAAATTATTGCATGGTGGCTTTCCGACTCGGTAAGCCTTCTGGCCTCGCTCATCGACTCACTGATGGATGTCGGTGCCTCTATGATTAACTTCTTTGCAATACGATACGCACTCAAACCGGCAGATGATGATCATCGGTTTGGCCACGGCAAGGCTGAAGCACTCGCATCACTGATGCAGTCGTTCTTGATTGCAGCATCGGCGTGTTTCTTAATGTTTTATGCAATCGAACGAATTGCTCACCCTCGTGACTTAACTCAAGAATCAATTGCACTGTCGGTGATGGCGTTTTCGCTGGTGTTGACCTTGTCGCTTGTGGCCTTCCAGCGTTATGTGGTGTCGAAGACTAAGTCTTCTGCTATTGCTGCCGACTCATTGCATTACGTCTCTGATATTTTGAGTAATGTCGCGATCATCGCCGCGTTAGTGCTATCGGTTTATGGTTACGTTGAGGCCGACGCCTACATCGGTATTGCGATTGCGCTCTACATCGCTTATTCCGCGTATCATATTGCTCGAGAAGCGTCTGACCTACTGTTAGATAAAGAACTGGATGAGGGGGTTAGAGAGCAAATTGGCGAAGCGGTGATGTCGGTCGACGGCGTCTATGGATACCACGATCTGCGAACACGTCAATCGGGTGGAGCGACCTTTATTCAGTTGCACCTTGAACTCCCGGATAACATGCCGCTTATCGAAGCACACAGTATCGCAGATCGAGTCGAAAAACGTGTTAAGGCACTGTTTGCAGAAGCAGAGGTATTGGTGCACCAAGATCCAAAAAGTATCGCGCCCACCGAGCACGACTAAGTCATGCATTCGGCGCAACCTCACATCTTCGAGTTTCACTGGCAAATTAAATCGCATCCACGTCGACGTCGTTTGTCGCTAGTAGTAACGCCGTCAGGGAACGTCGAGATACGAGTGCCGGTATCGTGTCCTGACGACGTCGCGCTCGCCTTTCTTAAAGAAAATGAAGGCTGGGTTAAACGACAGTTGTCAAACGTCACGCCAACATTGGTGACGGAATCGCGCTGGTTCGGCGAATCGATCACCCGAGAGCATCTGAAATCGATGATGACCTCAGTAGGATTCAGCAACGAGATCGAGTTTCGTAAACATATCCTCGATCAGTACGTGAGCCAGTTCATTGCTCAATACTGGCCAACTATGACGCACTGGTGTCGCGATACGCCGCGCTGGAGTTATCGTAACATGGTCTCTCGCTGGGGCAGTTGTTCCGCGGATGGGCGGATTCGTTTCGCCCTGAAACTTTCAGAAGTTTCCCCAGAGTTGGTCGAGTACGTGGTACTTCATGAGTTGTGTCACTTGAAGGAACTCAACCACAGCTCGGCGTATTGGCATGAAGTTGAAATCCGCATGCCTGATTGGCGTCTGAGACGGCGGGCGCTACGCTAAATTCGCGTGATTTTCTCGCTCATTGAATCGTTCATCCTAGTGTTAGGGTGAGGCTGCATAATACTCCCCCCCCCAAGGGGGGACGATAATTCTGACTAATTCCCTAAAAATGACAATCATTGGCAGTTTAGAAATTTTTGTGAACGGCCAAGAGGTGCTACCTGCACACGTAGGGGCAAATCGCGGATAATAATATGACACGCGTTTACTTTTTAAAGTAAAGGGGAAATACAATATGCAACCAGTGAATACGTTCCGTCGTTCACGACTAGCTGCCAGCATTGGTCTGGTACTGGGAAGTGTAAGCCTTGGCGCAATTGCGCAAGAGGTAGAAGATCAAGAAGCCGAACAAGAAGTCGTCGAAGAGGTGATTGTTTCGGGTTACCGCGCGAGTCTTCAAGACTCGGTCGCAACCAAGCGTGACAACAATGGTATTGTTGAAGCAATCTCATCAGAAGACTTAGGTAAACTTCCAGACATTTCGATTGCAGAAGGTCTTGGTCGTCTTCCGGGTTTGACGGTTCAGCGACTCAATGGCCGTGCGCAGGTAGTTGCGGTTCGTGGTATGTCTCCAGATTTCTCAACGGGCCTTTTAAATGGTCGTGAGCAGGTATCTGTGGGCGATAACCGTGGGGTTGAGTTTGATCAATACCCATCAGAGTTGCTCAATGCAGTCACTGTTTACAAGACGCCAAACGCAGGCCTCATTGGCCAGGGTTTGTCGGGTACCGTGGATCTACAAACCGTTCGCCCATTAGATGAGTCAGAGCGCCGCGTTATGGTCAGCGGTCGTTACGAGCAGCTCGAGTACGATCTCGCGTCTAACCGCAACAGCGATGGCAATCGTCTTAACGCCGTATACGTTGATCAGTTCTCTGATGATACCATCGGCTTGATGTTGGGTTACTCACACACTGATTCGTCAAACCAAGGCCAGCATTTCAATTCTTGGGGCTACTATGCGGGCGATGGCCAAGGAAACAACGCCATCGGCGGAGGACGTGTATACGTTCGTACGGGTGAATTCAAGCGTGATAGCTTCGTTTCGACGGTTGAATTCCGCCCTTCAGACACCTTTGGTGCAACCTTCGACTTGTTCTACTCGGATTTTACCGAGGATAACATCAAGCACGGTCTTGCTCTTTGTTTAGCTTGTGGCGCCACGTTAACTACAATTGAAGCACAAAATGGCATCGTTACTGAAGGTATCTACGACGGTGTTAAAACAATCGTAGAGAACAACCAGTTTAAGCGTGACGCAGATTCGCTGTCGCTCGGTTTAAACTTCGACTTCCAGATTACCGATGGTTGGACGGGTGAAATCGATCTGTCTCACTCATCTGTTGATCGTAAAGATCTCGCGGATCTTGAAACCAACATGGGTACAGGTCCTGCGGGTCAAGGCGCGATGGATACAGTCCACTTCTGGTCCTCGCCAAATGGTACTCAGTTCGAAACTATGCTCGACTACAGCAATGCCGACTACGGTTCTGCAGATCCGTTGTACGTCACAAGCCCTCAGGGCTGGGGTGATCCAAATGCTTTGGCAGCATACAACCCTGCGGGTCAGTTTGGTTACAACAAGATCTTCGACATCAATGACGAAATCAATGCATTCCGCGCTTCAACGGAAGGCGAGCTCAACATTGGTCCGCTAACAACGATCGAAATTGGTGTGAATTACACCGAGCGCTCGAAGTCGCGTATCGCCAATGAGGGTGTGGTCACTGACGCGCCTAACTCTTCAGGCGCTTACGAAGCTCAAACTCAGTTGCCTGCAGGCTTGGCGGGTGCCGTTTCACTGGACTTCGCGCTCAATGGTGCAAACACCAATGTTTTAGCTTACGACCCGTCTGCGCTTCTGAATAGCGGCGAAATCATTGTGGCACCTTACGCTTACAACGACATTGCTGCGAAAGGCTGGACAGTCGACGAGGAAGTGATCATCACCTACGTTCAAGCCAACCTTGAAACGGACGTCGCGGGCATGAACCTTTACGGTAACTTTGGTTTTCAGTACCACTCCTGGGATCAATCATCAAATGGTGAATACGCGATCGGTTCAGGTGCCAATTACTATTCTGAAAAACTGAGCTACTCAGCGTCTGACAGTGAAGTACTTCCAAGTTTGAACCTAAACTTGGCCGTTACAGAAGATCTGATCGTTCGTTTCGGTGCGGCGAAGACTCTGGCTCGCCCTCGTATGGATGAAATGCGTGCGTCGGGTTACTACGGTTACGACGCAGGTAAAGACACCAACAATCAAGCAGACGTCGATGCAGCGATTGCTGGTGGTACTCCTGAGTTCCAAGCCTATCAAAACTTGTCACCATGGAATCGTAACAGTGGTAACACCATGCTTACGCCTTGGTTGTCGACGGGTTACGACTTCTCGACTGAGTACTATTTCGAAGACGGCTTAAGCTATGTGTCAGCGGCTTACTTCTACAAAGAACTAGACAGCTACATCTTCAACCAAGCGTCACTATACGACTTTACAGGTATTCCGGTAACGACCGTGCCGAACCCGCAGTCGGACATTATTGTTGGTCCTACGTACCAGCCAATGAACGGCGAAGGTGGTGAGATTAAGGGTTACGAACTGACCGCATCGATCAACTTCGGTCTATTCGCAGACGTTATGCAAGGCTTCGGTGTCTTCGCGACGTACTCGAACACGGAGTCTGATATCGAGCCAAACGGCCCAGGTTCAAACTCTCGCCTACCAGGCTTGTCTGAAGACGTGTACAACGTCACTGTATACTACGATGATCACGGCTGGAACGCGCGTGTGAGTCAGCGTTACCGTTCAGACTTCGTCGGTGAAGTCACTGGCTTCGGTGGTGCTCGTACAGGCTCTGACGTGATGGAAGAGACGATTCTTGATGCGCAAATCGGCTACACCTTCCAGTATGGTGCGTTAGAGGGTCTATCGGTAACGCTACAGGGTCTTAACCTGACCAACGAGCCGTTCCGTACGGTCGATGTAGGCACTGGCTACGCAACTGAGTACCAGACCTATGGTGCAACGTACTCGTTGGGTGCTTCGTACAGCTTCTAATGAGGTCGTATAGCGTTTAAAGTTAAGCCTCCATCGGATCCCCCCTTTGGAGGCTTTTTTATTATATTTCAGCATCAATTAAGGTTTGACGGTGAACGATAATCGCATAAAAAAAATAGTTATCGTCGGTGGTGGCACTGCAGGTTGGATGGCCGCGGCACTGATTCCTAAGCTGGCAGGTCGCGACCTAGAAGTGGAGCTCATCGAGTCGAAGTCGATCGGTACTGTGGGTGTTGGTGAGGCAACCATTCCGCAGATTCGATTGTTGCTAGACGCACTTCAAATTCAAGAACAAGATTTCTTAAAGCACGTGCAAGGCACCTACAAACTCGGTATCGAGTTCTGTAACTGGGGCAAGTTGGGCGATAGCTATATTCACACCTTTGGCGATGTTGGTCGTCGTCTGGGAGTACTGGATTTCCATCAAGTCTGGCTGCGCGGAAAACAGCTGGGATTTCATGAAAATTTTTGGAAGTATTCGTTTAATGACCGTGCTGCCCGTGAGCACAAGTTTGCGCCGGTCGAAAAGTTAGGGAATACCGGGTTACTGGGCATCGGCTACGCCTTCCATTTTGACGCCAGTATGGTGGCGAGTTATCTCAGTGAATACGCCGCGCAGTTTAATGTAAAGCACACCGATGGACTAATCAAAACGGTCAAACTCAACACCGAAAATGGCTACATCGACTCACTCTTACTCGACGATGGTCGAGAGGTGAGTGGTGATCTGTTTATCGATTGCAGTGGCTTTAGAAGTCTGCTTCTGGGCGATGCATTGGGCGTGGGTTATGTCGATTGGAGCCACTGGTTGGCTTGCGATAGTGCATTGGCGGTCCCAACCGAGAACACGGGTCCAGTGTTGCCGTACACCCGCGCAACAGCGCACACTGCCGGTTGGCAATGGCGAATTCCTTTACAGCACCGCACGGGTAACGGTCACGTTTATTCGAGTCGATTCATGAACGACGACGAAGC
>JABXIR010000166.1 GCA_013372965.1 Gammaproteobacteria bacterium | reverse complement strand
TCCGCATCATCGAGCGCTGCCGCTAAGTCGGCCGAACGCGCCTGAAAGTTATTCATTCGCTCATTAAATGTCTCACGATCTTCATTGATCGCTTCCAACGCTTCGCTACCGTGCATGGCGATGCTCTCTGGCGCAAAAACACTTGGGGCAACTAACGACAGCTGGGCGATCGTATCTGCGGCTAATTGCGCATCCGCTTGATTATAGTCACGAGTGCCACGCGCCATACCAGCGAGAACGCCCATCTGACCGCCGACGACCTTGTAAACCGCCTGACGATATGCGACCTGGCGTTCGGTATCTGCCAACGAGACGGGCGCGGCTAAAGCCGTTACAGTCGCCAGCGAAGTGGCAAGCATTAATTTTGCAAGAGTCATATATTTCTCCATTGTTTTGTTCTAGTTATCGAGCCACAACCCATAATACTTCCGCATCGGTTTCGCCCGGTGAAACGAGTGCGTGTCCCATACGAGAATCGAAGTACATACAGTCGCCTGTATCGAGAACTAAAGGTTCGTAATGTTCTGAGTATACCGCAACTGGGCCAGTGAGAACCCAAAGAAATTCTTCACCGTCATGACGAACCCAATCACCGAATTCACTGAACGAGTGAGCACGGACGGTCGTCTTGAACGGCACCATTTTTCGCTGGCTCAAATCGGTACAGAGTAGTTCGTGCTCGTAGGTTGCGGTCGGATGAGGCGTACCCTCCCCGTGTTTGGTCCAAGTTCGACGAGATGCGCCTCCAGCATCCGCTGGAGCGGCACGAAACAATTGAGGTATGTCAATCGACAACCCTTCAACCAGTTTTTGAACCACTTGAAACGTGGGTGATAACTGGTGATTCTCGATCTTTGACAAGGTTGAACGTGCAACACCCGTCATTTCTGAGACATCAGCGAGAGTCAGGTTATTACTCAAGCGAATTTGCTTCAAACGGTCGCCCAACACCAACGGCTGAACAAACTCAGCCTCTTCATTTTTTGTTCGTTCTAGTACGCCACCGCTTACTTCTGACACTCGGAACACCTCGAAAGTTAACACAATTCAAATAGCATAATACGCCAACAGTTGTTTTCGCTCAAAATAATTGTTTCCAATACGAAACAATTTACATTGAGCTTGCCGCTTGACATTGGTACGATGCTCCGCAAATTAATTTGGATGCCGAATCCATCCGCTCAACTTCCACACTTGGAGTGATGAATGAACTTCCCAAGCCTACATGATCTAGAACACCACGGTGAATTCCTCGAGCGCCACATTGGCCTAAACGAAGAAGCGCGCCAAGAGATGTTAAAGCAACTCGGTGTCGACTCTCTCGAAGCGTTGATTGCAGACACCGTACCTGCAAATATTCTTCGCAAAAGTGATATGGACCTTTCTGAGCCAACGACTGAGAGAGATACTCTCGCGTACCTGAAAGACATCGCTTCGCGTAATGAGATTTTCCAAAGCTACATTGGCATGGGCTACCACGATACCATTACGCCAAACGTCATTTTGCGAAACGTTCTAGAGAACCCAGGTTGGTATACCGCGTACACCCCCTATCAGCCAGAGATTGCTCAAGGCAGACTCGAAGGTCTTTTAAACTTTCAGCAAGCCATAACGGATCTAACCGGTATGGAACTCGCCAACGCGTCGATGCTCGATGAAGCGACCGCTGCTGCGGAAGCGATGAGCATGTCGAAGCGTGTTGCTCGTAAGAACAAATCAAACGTCTACTTTATCGATGCAGATACGCACCCACAAACCATCTCGGTGATTAAAACGCGCGCAGAGCACTTCGGCTTTGAAGTCGTTGTCGGCGACGCTGAGACAGACCTTGAAAACCTAGAATGCTTCGGAGCGCTGGTATCGTACCCGACGTCGACCGGTCGCGTCTTAGATCTCAAGAAAATCACCGATGCTGCACACGCTAATGACGCACTCGTCACCGTTGCCGCTGACATCCTTAGCCTCGTGTTACTCGAAGCCCCAGGCAAGCTTGGCGCGGACATCGTCATCGGATCGGCGCAGCGTTTCGGCGTACCGATGGGCTTTGGTGGCCCACACGCCGCATTCTTCGCATTCCGCGATGCATACAAACGTGCTTCTGCTGGCCGTATCATCGGTGTTTCAGTTGATGCGAAAGGCCGTCAGGCGTTCCGTATGGCAATGCAAACACGCGAGCAGCACATCCGTCGTGAAAAAGCGAACTCCAACATCTGTACATCTCAAGTGTTATTAGCGCTGATGGCAGGCTTCTATGCGGTTTATCATGGCGCGGAAGGCCTCAAGCGAATCGCCACACGCGTCAATCGCGTCACCGACTTGATGGCTCTCGCCCTCGAACAGCACTCGGATTTTGTACTGCGCCACAGCAACTGGTTTGACACCATTACAATTGAAACGGGTGACAAAACCGACGAGGTATATCAAGCAGCACTTGAACAGCGTATTAACGTTCGTAAGCTCGATGGTGCAATCGGCCTCTCGTTCAACGAGAAAACGACACTTGCGGATCTCGACGTGCTGGTGAGCTGCTTCATTGGCGATGACAAAGACGTAGATTGGGCAGAGCTTGATGCCCAGCTCATGTCACAAGGATCACTCGGCTTAAGCGCTGTGAACACGCGAGACGACGACATCCTCACGCACGACGTATTCAAACGTTACCGCTCTGAAACTGAAATGCTGCGCTACTTAGCACGCCTTGAAAAGCGTGACATTGCATTGAATCATTCGATGATTGCACTCGGTTCGTGCACCATGAAACTCAACGCAACGGTGGAAATGATTCCGGTGACGTGGCCAGAGTTCGGCGCACTTCACCCGTTCGCTCCCCTTGAGCAGGCGGAAGGTTACCTGAAGTTGTTTGAAGAACTCGAGCACATGCTATGTGAGGCAACGGGTTACGATAACGTGTCGCTGCAGCCAAATGCAGGTTCTCAAGGCGAATACGCAGGTTTGATTGCAATCAAGAAGTACCATGAGTCTCGCGGTGATTTCCAGCGCGATGTGTGTTTAATTCCTTCATCAGCGCACGGTACCAACCCAGCGTCGGCGCAAATGGTTAACATGCGCGTCGTGGTCGTCGCCTGTGACGAGCGTGGTAACGTCGATATGAATGACCTTCGCGCTAAAGTTGAGCAGCACAGCGAACAGCTAGCAGCGATCATGGTGACCTACCCCTCTACGCACGGCGTGTTCGAAGAGTCGATTACTGAGTTGTGCGACTTGATACATGAACATGGCGGTCAGGTTTACGTCGACGGTGCGAACATGAACGCGCTGGTTGGTGTAGCAGCACCAGGTCATTTCGGTGGTGACGTGTCGCACCTTAACCTTCACAAGACCTTCTGTATCCCACACGGTGGTGGCGGTCCTGGTATGGGTCCAATTGGTGTGAAATCGCACTTGGCTCCGTTCTTGCCAGCAC
>JABXIR010000162.1 GCA_013372965.1 Gammaproteobacteria bacterium | reverse complement strand
TTCGATAAAGAGACCTTACTACGTTTCATAGTACCTCCTTACCAGCTCATGCACGCGCCGTTTAACAAACCAACCGCAATAGAGATTGCGGCCACAACCACACCCGCTGCCGTTTCATTCGCTTCGAGGCGTTCGGTGATTTTGGGTAATAGCAATAAACGAACAATCGCGAAGGCGATGAGCTGAGCCACTAGAGCGACCACGCCCCAGATCGCAAAATCGAGCAACCCTTCCGAGTATTTAGCGGCGCTTGATAACGCAATAGAGAAACCTACAATGGCTCCACCGAATGCCACGGCTGCCGCGACTGAGCGCTCTTCTTTAACAAGCTTCCACTCGTCGTGTGGCGTAATCATCGCGTACAAAAACTTGAAAGCTAATAACAGTGCAATCGACACACCGAAATAAATCCCAAAGTCGATCAGGCCGTTTAATTGTTCGATCATTTTTTATCCTTGTGTTATTCCCAAATAAAGTGAGTGATGCGGTCGTCCGCGATGTAAAAAAACTGCGAATCAGGTTCGACAATATGGTCAAGCGCCGGATTAACAAGCACGTCACGATCTGTTCTGCGCTTCAAGCCGATCAAGGTTGCATCGTTTTTAAGTTTGAGCGCGTTAAACAGTCGCTCGACAGGCTGTCCTACAAGTTCATCAGGAATGCTCGCCGAATATTGGGTTTGCTCGAACGCCACATCTAACAATTCGCGATGCAAAGCCGATGAGCCCGGATCGGATGCCGACTTCGCCAACATCTCGACCGAAACCGACGGAATGACTTCCGCCTGCGGGCACACGCTCGTCAGCAATGGCGACATGTCATTATCTTTAAAATACACGGAAAGATTCGCGCTTTGATTGACGGTATTAACAAACAGCGCGATCGCTAATGTTTGGTGATCCGACTCAGCGTCGACAATCACGCAACTCGCCTTATCTAGGCAGGTACGCTCAACCAGACTGCTGCCCGTGTAACTATCGACGCGAACAAACTCGACTTCACCCGGAAGCGGGTTAGGAATTTCATCGGTAACGCACAACGCGACTTTTCGCGGTTGCAGGCGATCTTTTTCCTCGCGCAACAACAAACTCAACAAACGCGTCGATTCGCGCTCATCCCAACCGATCACCAAAATATGATTTTCCAACATGAGCGCTTTCTCCCCCATAATTCCTCCGCGCCATAGCGCCGCCAACATCATGCCCACTTTCGTGACGATGGTGACAAATAAACTTAATCCGATCGGAATGATCCACAAGGCCGCGAACCATTTACCGGCCGCCGTTGCGGGCGACATATCGCCATAGCCAACGGTGGAAGCGGTTACGACCAAGAAATAAATGAAATCGTTCGGCTGAATCAGCGCGGTCTCTCCGCACAAGTACAAGCCCAACCAAGTAATGACGACATAAACGACAATTGAGGTCGTTAATGCAAAGCCCCCCATGCGCGTTAGGTGACGCATGAAAAAGGCCTTCAATTTTAGCAGTATCAACACGCTGTCCTTATTATTTTTTGCGATCGAGCGACGATAGATCGATGATCTGAACCTCGCTTTTTTTCTCTTCTTCGGTGCGATTCACTCGAGTTTCGAGTTCTTTTGGTGCACTCTGAAAATTCATCTTGTCAATGTAATCACAAGCGACACATTCTCGATATTGGTCGTCATTTTCGGTGTAAACCACTAATTTATCAACTTCACCACACTTCGGGCAAACCGCCCCTGCGATGAAACGACGATTGGATTTAAACATGTTCAACCTCAATTCCGCTATGTCTCAGCAGATAGTCCACCTTGGCATCACGACCCCTAAAGTCGCGATACAATTCGGCCGCGGGCTTGGAGCCACCGCGACACAAAAACTTGAGCTCGAAGCGCTCTGCGGCTTCGCGATTATAAAGCCCCAGCTCTTCAAATAAACCGAAGGCATCAGCAGACAATACTTCGGCCCACTTGTAGCTGTAGTAGCCCGCTGCGTAGCCACCGGCAAAGATGTGGCTGAATGAGCAGGGGAAATGATTGAGCTCTGATACCGGCAAAACGCACACTTTACTGCGAATTGCATCAAGATGCGCCATCACGTCGCTGTAACGATTCCATGACGGATTCGCATGTAGCTCAAAGTCGAACAGGGCGAACTCTAGCTGACGACACATCGCCATCGCCGACTGGAAGTTCTTGGCTCTTAACATTTTATCGAGCAGCTCGTCGGGAAGAGAGTCACCGCTCTGGTAGTGTCTGGACATCGACTTCAGGGTATCGCGATCCCAGCACCAGTTCTCTAGCCACTGTGAGGGCAACTCAACAGCATCCCAAGCCACACCATTAATACCTGACACATCAGCTACCGTGACTTGGGTAAGCATGTGGTGCAAACCATGTCCAAACTCATGAAATAGCGTGGTCACGTCGTCGTGGGTAAGTAACGACGGCGTATCTTTCGTGGGTGGAGCAAAATTGCAGTTTAAAAACGCGATTGGTAACTGCGTCACCAGCGGCGAGCTGACTCGAACGCGTGCGTCAGCCATCCAGGCACCACCGCGCTTACCCTCTCGGGCAAATAAGTCAAAGTAAAACCCGGCGATACGTTGCCCATTACGGACCAACCAGTAGAAGCTTGCATCTTCATGCCAAACATCAACTTCATCGCGCTCGAAGCTGACATCGAACAGCTTATTCACCACGTCGAACAATCCCGCAACCACGGAATCGACCGGGAAGTAGGCTTTTACCTCTTGCGCACTTACTTGATAGCTCGACTGCTTAAGCAGCTCGCTATAATAAGCGACATCCCAAGGCTTGAGCCCGCCCTCAAGGCCGTTCGCCTGGGCAAACGATTGTAATTCCGAGAACTCCGCTTGCGCGGTGGCGAGCGACTTCTCGGCCAATTCATTCAGGAAACCCAGCACTTGATCCGTCGACTCGGCCATTTTAGTCGCCAAACTCAACTCAGCGTAGTTGGCGTAGCCGAGCAACTTACTGAGCTCCGCCCTCAACTCGAGTGTGCGCTCAATCGTAGGTGCGTTATTAAGCTCGGAATCTAAGGTGTTTACAGGTGAAGCTCGCGAGGCAAACGCCTCATGCAGTTCGCGCCGTAAATCACGATCGTCGGCATAGGTCATGACGGCTAAGTACTGTGGGATATCGAGCGTAAACAGCCAGCCGTCGAGTTGCTTCGCCTCGGCGAGCTGCTTCGCGTAATCTAAGTTCGGGGCAGGGATGCCGGCGACACGCTGCTCATCAATCACGTTCAAATTCCAGCGATCGGTGGCATCAACAACGCGGTTTGAGAATTCATTGCCAAGCTTTGATAGCTCAGACTTGATCGCTTTGACCTGCGCTTGATCGACATCGCTTAGCCCGATACCCGACAATTTAAACGCCAAC
>JABXIR010000236.1 GCA_013372965.1 Gammaproteobacteria bacterium | reverse complement strand
GGCGTTATGAATGGGCGATTATTCAAGATCGAGAGCAAAAATGTAGTTATTTTACGACGACCGACGTTAATTTGTCGGGAGAGCTAGAGAAACGGACCGCTAATCGTCGTGATGACGACCCGATTTCTGCCTCTATTTGGCATTCAGACACCTCCCGTTCCGAATACATAGAGGATCTCGAAAAGATCCTTGAGTACATCCGAGCGGGTGATTGTTATCAAGTTAACTATACGCAACGATTCAGTACCATTTGCTCGGCCGATGCGCTGAGTATCTACCAGAGGGTTCGGAAGTCCGTCAGCTCACCGTTTTCCGCATTCATTCCTGTCGACGCTGACCGTGCCGTTATTAGTGTTTCGCCTGAGCGTTTTGTCACCATTACGAACGGCAGTATCGTTACACAGCCAATTAAAGGAACCATTGCGCGTTCGGAAGATGAAGTAGTTGATGGTCAACGCATTGAACGATTAAGAAATTCGATTAAGGATCGCGCGGAAAACGTGATGATTGTCGACTTAATGCGAAATGACTTAGGCCGTGTTTCCAAAGTGGGTTCCGTGAAAGTCGATAAATTATTTGAAATCGAAACCTATAAGAACGTCCACCACTTAGTGAGTACGGTGTCTAGTAAGCTGGATGATGCCGCAGATATGGTCGACGTGCTTAGAGCGACGTTGCCCGGTGGGAGTATCACGGGCGCGCCCAAAGTGCGTTCCATGGAAGTGATTGAAGAACTGGAACGCACTCGCCGTTCGGCCTACTGTGGCAGCGTCTGTTACCTATCAGACCATGGACGTATGGACTCTAGTATTACCATTCGAACGCTCGTTAAAGACCACAATGATTTGTTTATTTGGGGTGGTGGTGGCATCGTGGCCGATAGTGACATAGAGTTGGAACAACAAGAATCTCGAGCAAAAATAAGGGCCTTTATCGAGGCCCTCAATGGTCGCATAGCGGATGAACTAGAAGACGGGTAAGCGCACGTGTTTGAACAATGCATCGACTTCAGCTGGTGTTGCCGCCTCAGCAGCCTTCTCAACGAGTTCGGGCTTTAAGTGTGGTGCGAACTCTCGGATGAAATCTAGCATGTACTTGCGTAGGTAAATCCCTCTGCGAAAACCAATCTTTGTCGTACTACTTTCGAACAAATGACTCGCATCGAGTGCAACGAGGTCAGTATCGTCTTCATCAACCGCCATCTCAGCAATGATGCCAATACCCAGTCCAAGTCTGACGTAGGTCTTAATAACATCAGAGTCCGCCGCGGTGAATACAACTTTCGGATCAAGCCCCTTATTCTTGAATGCCATGTCGAGCTTAGAGCGGTCGGTGAAACCGAATACGTAGGTGACGATTGGGTGCGCCGCGACATCTTCAAGTTTTAGGCGCTTTGCGGTTGCGAGGGGATGATTCTTAGGTACCAAGACGCAACGGTTCCAGCGATAGCACGGCATCATGATCAGATCTTTAAACAGCGCGATTGCTTCGGTGGCAATCGCGAAGTCAACCTGCCCAGAAGCGGCCATTTCGGAAATTTGCATCGGTGTACCCTGATTCATGTTTAGGGTGACATCCGGGTATCGGTTACGAAATGCGCGAATTGGCCCGGGTAAGGCATAGCGCGCCTGTGTGTGGGTCGTCGCGATAGATAAGGTGCCCTTTTTCTCATCGGCGAACTCTTGAGCTAGCGCCTTGATACGGTGGGTGCCCGCCAAGATTTCTTCGGCTTCCTTTAAAATTGCCTGCCCTGCGGGTGTGATTCGCGTCAGATGCTTTCCAGAACGGCTAAATATCTCCACACCTAGCTCATCTTCAAGTAGACGAATCTGTTTAGAAATACCCGGCTGTGAGGTATAAAGACTGGCAGCGGTGGCAGATACATTTAGGTTGTTCTTTGCAACCTCGAGTACGTAGCGAAGCTGTTGGAGTTTCATGATAATCCTTGGTGCGCTCAGCAGTTGGTTATTTCTTTTTTATAACACCAGGGAATAATAAAATCTATTTTAATATTCGTTTTTTATGCCGGAGACTACATGAGCCCCGACTCCGGTGCCGACTGACCTGACATTGTTGACTTGATCGTCGAAGAAAATATCAGCGTCAAATGCCGCCAAGAACGAAGACTTTGGTAAACCCCCAAGAAATACGCATTCATCAACCCGAATGCCCCACTCTCTAAGCGTTCGTACGACGCGCTCATGTGACGGCGCGGAACGTGCGGTCACCAATGCCGTTTTGATGGGGCATTCACCGGGTGGATAGGTTGATTGAAGTTCGTGGAGTTTAAATAAAAACTGCTTAAAGGGACCCGCGCTAAGTGGTGTTTTAGCGGCGAGAGTCTCGGAATCTTGAAACGCTTGAAGACCTTCATGGTGAAAGATTCGTTCTGCTTCATCGGAGAACAAGACGGCATCGCCATCGAACGCAATTCGGACCTCCGAGCCAACGCTTGGCGTGTGGTCACCGACTAATTGGGCTGCAGGTACGCCCGCTTTCAGCGCATTGCGAACATCTTCCGACTCGGTCGACAGATATAAGTCGCATGAGAATGCGCGCGCATATGGCCATGGATTACGCCCACTGCAAAACGCCGCTCTTATGATGGTGAGATTGTGGTGAGCAATTGAATTGAACACTCGCAAGCCGGTATCCATCGAGTTGCGTGATAGCAAAACAACCTCGCAACGTTCAATGCCATCGCTATTTAACGAAAGAAATTTTTGAACCAACGGAAACGCACTACCGGGCTTCAGGGGTTTGTCTTCGTTTTCGACTTGATAGGCCGCAAATGCATCGATGCCCTGCTCATTAAAAACACGATGACTTTCACTCAAATCGAATAGACTTCGACTCGTTACTCCGATCACAAGCTTTTGAATGGTTTCTTTCACGACATTCCTTAAGGGTTTCTATGGTTTTGGTTCTGGCGTAAAATCTAAAGCACATTTAACACAGCTGGCTTAATTTATACATGATACCGCGCGTCACAGCTACTATCGACTTATCGGCTTTAAAGCGAAACATCGCAAAGGTACGGTTACTTGCACCTCACTCTAAGCTTCTTTGCGTCGTGAAAGCGGATGCGTATGGTCATGATGCTGCTGCCTTACTAGAGGTGCTAAACGACGCCGACGCATTGGCCGTAGCACGCATCGACGAAGCCATCTCTTTGCGACAAAACCATTACACGGGACGAATTGTCGTGTTGAGCGGCGTACTCGATCTCGATGAGGTTGAATTATCAATCGCTCATCAGCTAGACGTTGTTGTTCATTCCTGGTTTCAAGTGAATTTGCTTAGTCAGGTTAAGTCTAGTGCGTCAATCGACGTATGGCTAAAATATGACTCCGGTATGAATCGTCTCGGCTTCACCGAACCGAAGCATTTTGCCGATGCATTGTCACAATTAGTCGCACTCCCGCTTGTGTCGGATATTACGCTCATGACCCATTTTGCGTGTGCAGAGGAATCCACTCGCGACTTTACATTGGGTCAAATCGAACAATTTAACGCACTGACCGCAACCCACACGTATCCAATTAGTATGGCGAATAGTGCGGCAATCATTCAATACCCTGAATCGCATAAAGACTGGGTGCGTCCTGGGCTTCTGATATACGGTGTGAATCCAGTCGAACATTCGAATGTCGTGTTCGAGCCGGTAATGACGTTAAAGAGCGTGGTTATCGCGGTAAAGCCCGTTAAGAAAGGTGATGGCGTCGGTTATGGGCAGTTATGGCACGCTTCTGAAGACACCCATATCGCTGTAATTGCGATCGGTTACGGTGATGGTTTTCCACGCGCGATTGCTCAGGGCGCAAAGCTACGAATAAACGATAAGCCCTTCCCAATCGTTGGGCGCATTTCAATGGACCTTACGACAGTTGATATTGGTCCAGAGCCTCAAGTTTCCGTAGGTGATTCGGTCGAGATTTGGGGGCGTAGCTCGTCAATTACTGAATTAGCGAAGGCGGCTGACACCATTCCTTATGAATTACTACTTAACCTCACATCGAGAGTTCACTTCGAGTTTTCCTAAGTAATGCACGTGTTCTCGCTAAAAAAAAAGCCCTCACTCGAGGGCTTTTTTAGTTGCGCGATTGTATTGCTTAATGCTTTTCGAAATAGGTTTTTGCCGCCTTAAATACAACCGGCGACAACAACAAGATGGCAATTAAGTTAGGAATCGCCATTAGGCCATTAAGAACGTCGGCCATTTTCCAAACGAGGTCGAGTTGCATTAATGCGCCTACAGGTACCGCTAACACGAACAGTAAGCGGTATGGCAGAACGACACGAGTTCCGAGTAAATACTGCGCACAACGTTCGCCGTAATACGACCAACCTAAAATTGTTGTAAATGCGAAGACAATGAGTCCGAGTGCGATGATTTCATCGCCTAGCGCCAATGAAGAGCTAAACGCGGCGCTGGTTAACACCGCACCTGTATCACCACTGCTCCAGACACCCGTTACTACAATGGCGAGGCCCGTAATGCTACACACCACGATTGTGTCGATAAAGGTTCCTAGCATCGCAATAACGCCTTGTCGGACTGGTTCGTTCGTCTGGGCTGCCGCGTGGGCAATGGGCGCAGAACCCAAACCCGCTTCATTCGAGAAAATCCCTCGAGCGACGCCCATTTGAATCGCGAGCATTATGCCTGCACCCGCAAAGCCGCCTGTTGCAGCGACTGGTGTAAATGCAGACTCAACGACTAAGCTGATCGCTGCTGGGATCTCTGAGAAGTTCGTTGCAAGAACCGCGATGCCAGCAATAAAGTACGAAACCGCCATCAAAGGCACGATTTTACCTGCGACTTCCGCAATACGCTTGATACCACCGATCAGTACGATGAAAACGGCGATTGTGAGAACGACCGCAGTAATAATCTTGTCGATCCCAAACGCGCTCTCTAAGGCCTGGGCCATCGCGTTTGCTTGAACCGTGTTACCAATCCCAAAGGCTGCGAATGCACCGAAAAATGCGAAGAGAACGGCTAGCCAAGCGAATTTGGCGCCTAGACCTTTGCGGATGTAATACATTGGTCCGCCGACGAACTCACCCTTTTCGTCCTTCTCACGATACGTTAATGAGAGTACGGTTTCGGAAAACTTGGTTGCCATACCGACGAGCGCGGTACACCACATCCAAAATAAGGCACCTGGCCCACCGAGAAAAATCGCCGTCGCGACGCCCGCGATGTTACCCGTACCAATGGTCGCAGAAAGCGCAGTCATGAGCGCGTTAAACGGCGAAATCTCACCGGACTCCGTTGATTTACGGCCTGCGAATAGCATCTTAAAGCCGTAGCCAACCTTACGAAGTGGTAGCGCTCGTAAACCTAGCATCATATATATGCCGGTACCGAGAAGCAGAATCATTGTGAGTGGACCCCAAACGACGCCACTTGCACTGTCTAGAAAGGAAGAAAAGCTTTCCATGTAAACACTCTCTGTTCTTATTATAAAAAAGAAAGGCGGCTTAAGCCGCCTTTGATGCGCTAGGAATTAACCTACGCTTTTGATGGTGCCTTTCGGCAATACGGCGTGTACCGCAACTTTCTGGAAACGAAGTTCGACGTTATCCGATGCTTTCACCACGACGTAATCGTCTTCTACACTAGTAACCTTAGCTAACATGCCGCTTGTCATTACGACTTCGTCACCTTTGCTTAGCGAATTGACGAGTGCTTGGTGCTCTTTTTGACGTTTTCGTTGTGGACGAATGACGATGAACCACATAAATAGAAATAGCGCACCAAACATGATTAGGGTAAACATTGGGTCGCCGCCTGCTGGTGCTGCGTCTTGAGCGTGTGCTGAAGGAATTAAACTCATTAATTTCACTCTTAGATTGTTGTTGTAAGTTATGGGTGATTATAACAAGCCTTTACACTTCGTAAAGACTCCAGTCGTACTCATGCGTCACTGGTGCATGGTCTGACAATTTTGCGTC
>JABXIR010000092.1 GCA_013372965.1 Gammaproteobacteria bacterium | reverse complement strand
TAACTCGATCGGACCTAACTGAGAGAGATACGCTCTAACGGTGACACCGAGTTGCGCGAGCACAGCTTTGGCAATGCCTCCAGCGGCAACGCGCATCGCCGTTTCCCGCGCAGACGAACGGCCACCACCACGATAATCTCGGATACCGTATTTGTGCCAGTAAGTGTAGTCAGCATGACCTGGACGAAACTTTTGAGATATTTCCGAATAATCTTTTGAACGCTGATCGGTATTTTCAATCACCATGCCAATCGACGAGCCCGTGGTTTTGCCTTCGAATGTTCCCGAAAGTATTTTAACTTCGTCCGCTTCCCGACGCTGGGTCGTGAACTTTGATTGGCCTGGGCGACGACGATCTAAGTCGACTTGCAACTGCGACTCCGATATTTCGATTCCTGGCGGGCAACCATCGACCACACAACCAATGGCTGCGCCATGGCTTTCTCCAAACGTTGTAACCGTAAATAATTTACCGATGGTATTTCCTGACATGGTACTTCCTTGGTGAATCGCTAACTTAACGACAGTGTACGAGTTGAACCGATCTCTCGACTAGTCGAGTTTTTTATTCAGCAGAAAATGCGTCTTTATGCGTTTCTAATTCATGTGCTGTCAACAAGAATACCCCATGCCCACCTCGCTCAAAGTCGAGCCATGTGAACGGAATTTCGGGGTAAAGATCCTGCAAATGAACCCAAGAGTTGCCAAGCTCGACCACGAGGACTCCTTGCTCTGTAAGATACTGACTCGCTTCGCGGAGTATTTGACGCACGATTTCTAAGCCATCAGGGCCAGCGGCTAAAGCGAGTTCCGGCTCGTGATGATACTCCGCTGGTAAATCGGACATATCCTCCGCATCGACGTAAGGCGGATTGCTAACAATTAAGTCGTACTTACGACCTTCCAAGCCGCTGAATACGTCACTGTGAACCGCGACCACTCGGTGTCCGAGTTGGTGCCACGCAATGTTCTCAGCAGCCACTTCGAGGGCATCATCAGAGATATCCGCAAGATCGACTTCAGCGTGCGGGAAAACATCAGCACACGCAAGTCCAATACAACCACTTCCGGTACATAAATCAAGTACACGTCGAGGCTCAGATGTCAGCCAAGGCTGAAAACCCGCTTCGATCAGTTCGGCAATCGGGCTTCTCGGAATCAGCACACGCTCATCGACTTTGAAACGCATCCCGCAAAACCATGCGTAGCCGAGCAGATACGGGGTCGGCAAGCGCTCATCGACGCGACGCTGAATTAGTTTGTAGACACTCTTACGCTCTGAGGGCGTTAAAGTCGCATCTAGCACCGATGAATTACTTTCCGGCGGCAAAGCCAACGTGTGCAGCACGATCTGAACCGCGTCATCCCATGCATTGTCGGTACCATGTCCAAAGTACAACCCAGAGCGTTCGAATTGACTCGCGCCCCAACGGATGTAGTCACGAACTGACCTTAGTTCGCTAAGAATGACTTCTTGTGAATCTTGCATAATTTCCCACTCAACTTTTTGTGCCCTATAATACCTAGCATAGATCCTAAACAGAACACTCAGCGTATGTTTTGGACTGTAAAATTGTACGCAATCAAAAATAAGAGAGCTTTCATGGAAAAGGCATTTGCCCAAATCATCGAATCGATCGGTGAAGATTTAACCCGACCTGGACTTCAGGATACTCCGAAACGCGCTGCAAAAGCCTTTGAATTTCTAAACCAAGGCTATCAACAAGATCTCGATACTGTGATCAACGGGGCGCTGTTCCCTAGCGACTCGAGAGAAATGGTGATCGTCAAGGATATTGAGCTGTACTCACTTTGTGAGCACCATCTTTTGCCATTTACAGGTCGAGCGCATGTTGCGTATCTCCCTACCGGAAAGGTATTAGGGCTATCGAAAATCGCAAGAATTGTCGATATGTATGCGAGACGCCTGCAAATTCAGGAACAACTGACCTATCAAATCGCCAAAACCATCGAGGAGGTCACCGGTGCCGATGGCGTCGCTGTGGTCATTGAAGCGAAACACATGTGTATGATGATGCGAGGTGTCTCAAAGCAAAACTCATCGATGAAAACTAGCTCGATGCTCGGAAAGTTCAAAGAGCGTGTCGAAACTCGAACTGAGTTCCTCTCGCTGATTAGCTAGTCGTCGAACGTTTCAACCAATCTTCAATATCGGCCGCCATCATAGCGGCCGTTTTTACGTCCATATGAAGGTGATGCTCTCCAACATAGCCTTTAGATTCGATACCTTCGAGTGCGCGCAACTTGTTACGCCACTGAGTCATCGTCTCCGACTCGTCCTCCGCAAATAACAGCAAGATAGGCGCCGTAATTGCTTGAAGCGCATCATTCATTTGCGCGTTATTCAAACGAACCGGTGAAGCATCCATAAGACGTGGGTCGCTACTCCAGGAGTAACCCAACTCGTGTTGAACGATACCTCGAACCATGAGCTGCTCAACCTGATCACGAGTGAGCTTAAAATGACTTCGAAGCCTAGCCGCGATGGCCTGATCTTTGGAACGAAATACTCGCTTCGGTCGACGCTCACGAAGTTGATGATCTACGGATTTCTTCAATTGACTGACAAAATCATCTTGCTCGAGCATTGGAAAGCCTCCATCTACCCAGATGACGGCCTCTACCGTGTCGCCAAGTACTGCCGCCGACAGTGTGGTGATTGCAGCGCCTCGAGAGTGTCCTAAAAGAATAACTTTCGACCACCCCAACTGCGAGATCACCTGACTCACCTCGGCAACGTCCTTCCAAATAGAATAATCTGACGTCAAGTGGCGATGATCACTTCGTCCGTGGCCTGCTAGGTCGAGTGCAAGTATCGTTCGATGCGTTAGTGAACGGCACAGTAAATCAAAACTGCCCGCGTTATCGAGCCAGCCATGCAATGCGATGATAGGAGTGCCCTTCCCCTCTTGAAGTAAACCGCGCAAGGTGATGCCCTTGCACTCGAAACTTCGTTGGATCAACGCGTGACATCTCCATTGGCATGGTATATCGCTTCAAGCTGCATACAGCCAGCCGCAAATACATCACCCTCGAGAATTGCCAGAGAGGCAGGATTCATCGGACAGTCATAGGGTGCGCGGGCAGAGAGCTTAGCGATCAGCTGAGACACTAACGGCTGATGAGACACTAAAAGAAGGTTTGTGTGTACATTGATGAGCGCATCGAGCACAACCATTGGCGGGCTCTCGGGAACCAGTATGCGAGTCGTTTCAAAGTAGGTATCGGTAGGAGTGAAAGACGCCACCGTCTGCTGGGTACGTCTGTAAGGGCTCACCCAAATGGACTCGGGGTTTAGTGACAAAAAATGTGCGAGCCCCTGACGAGTTACCTCGTCGACGCCAGTGACGGTTAACGCGCGATCTTCGTCGGTTTCATCATTTCGCCACGGTTCTGCGGTGCCATGGCGAAGAATAGCGAGTTTCAAAGTTAGTCCTGTGAAGGCCAGTCGGTAAATGGAAACGGACGCTGATCACTCTTATACACCAGGAACTGCAAAATCTGTGCGACGAAATCAGCCAACTGTCCACCGAATCGTTGTAACGAGGGAATAGGCTCACCGGTAATGAGTGCCGCCAAACCTTGAATCACGGTGATCACGCCAAGCAGGAACTGCAAAAATGGCATGACGAGCCAATACAACGCCATGAGCAATAATCTCAGCCAGTGTGCGTCTTCAAAAAAACGGTATTTCGATTCCATTACGACTTCACCTTATGTTCTACGTCATTTGCTTGCTGAGCCATCATTAACGAAGTAATGATCTCACTGATCTCAGCATTCTTATAAATTAACCGGTACAGCCCCTCTACCAAGGGCATCCTTACTCCTCGATCTTGCGCTAGACGGTACACCGTATCAAGTGTTTTCACGCCCTCAGCGGTTTGGCCGATTTCTTTCACGGCTTGCTCAAGTGTTTTACCCTCACCCAGTGCCTGCCCAACTCGATAGTTACGCGACAACGGCGAGGTACACGTCACGAACAAATCCCCGACGCCGGCGAGTCCCATGAAGGTCATTGGTTCTGCACCAAGCTCATAGGCAAGTCGCGTCATTTCAGCAAGGGAGCGAGTAATCAACATACTGACGGTGTTTTGACCCAGTTGCATACTGCCCGCAATGCCCGAAATGATTGCGTAGATATTTTTGAGCGCACCTGCCAATTCAGCACCATACGGATCGTCTCCGGCGTAAACGCGGAAAGTAGAGCTTGCCAATGCAGTTTGAGCTGCAACGATGACCGAATCGTCCTTCGACGCGACAAGCGTCGCTGTATACTGCCCATCGGCGATTTCTTTGGCCAAATTCGGCCCCGAAAGCACGCCAATCGGGTTCTTCGGGAGGTATTCCGCGATGACTTCACTCATCATACGAAAGCCATCGGAACGAATGCCCTTTGCGGTAGAAATAATGACAACGTGATGGCCAAGCGTTTTCGCCAAACGCTGACAGACCGTGTCGTAGGCAGCCGAGGGAACGGCCATTATGATCAGATCAGCAGATTCAATCGCGACATCAAAATCTGCCGTAATAACTAGTCGCTTGTCGAGTGGGTAATTTGGGAAATACGAGGTATTTTCACGCGTAAGCGCTACCTCAGCCGCACGGGCTTCATCACGCATCCAAAGGGTACACGAAATGCCGTTGCCCGCCACTAAATTGGCTAGCACCGTACCGAAACTACCGCCACCCAATACCGCGACTTTTGAAATATGTGTTGTCATGCACTACCTATAAGCATAGAACCGAGATTGGTCTCAATCGCCGCAACTTCAACGAATTTTATTATTATTTTTTGAACATTTACGACCGACTCTTGAAGGAATCGGTCGTAATTTTAGCAGTAAAATGCCTTAGTTTGACAACTCAATCAGCAATTTATTCAATCGCGCGACGAAAGTCGCAGGATCGTCGAGGGATTCCCCCGCGGCGAGACGCGCTTGGTCAAGAAGCACGTGCACGAGCTCTCCAAAACGGTCTTCATCGGACTCTTTGTCTAAACGAGTTACCAAAGCATGCTCGACGTTAATCTCTAGCGTCGGCTTCGATTCCGGTACGGCCTGTCCTGCCGCTTCCATTAGCTTGCGCATTTGCAGGCCCATATCGAATTCGCCGGTCACCAAGCACGCTGGAGATTCAACAAGTCGCGTGGTTGCACGAACGTCTTCAACTGAATCGCTAACGACTGACTTGATTCGCTCGAGCAGGTCTTTGTGCGTTTCGCTCGCCTCTTCAGCGGCTTTCTTGTCCGCCTCGGTGTCGCCCAAATCAAGCTCGCCGCGCGTAACGTCTTTGAGAGGCTTACCGTCAAATTCGGTAAGATGACCGACAAACCATTCATCAATACGATTCGTTAACAACAGGACTTCGATACCTTTGCGTTTGAACACTTCGAGATGCGGGCTGTTCTTAGCCGTATTGTAATTGTCGGCGCAGATGTAGTAGATGGCATTTTGATCGTCCTTCATGCGTTCAACGTAGCTGCTCAACGACTGATTCTCTGTTGCTGAATCACCATGCGTTGTCGCAAATCTAAGTAACTTCGCGATCTTATCTTTATTCGTAAAGTCTTCCGCCACACCCTCTTTTAGAACCGCACCAAACTGATCCCAAAACTGTTGATACGCTTCCTCATCTTTTGACAGCTTGGAGATCATATCGAGCGAACGCTTGGTCATCGCGGCACGCATCGTATCAACCGCAGGGTCTTGCTGCAGAATCTCCCGTGATACGTTCAAGCTAAGATCATTTGAGTCAATCACGCCCTTGATGAATCGCAGGTACAAAGGCAAAAATTGCTCAGCGTCATCCATGATAAAAGTACGCTGAACGTAGAGTTTCAAACCTCGGTTCATATCGCGCTGATACATATCAAATGGCGCGCGCTTCGGAAGGTACAACAAACTGGTGTACTCGAGCTTGCCCTCGACGTGATTGTGGCTCCAACGGACCGGGTCTTCAAAATCGTGGGAAATGTGCTTGTAGAACTCCGTGTACTCTTCATCGCTAATGTCTTTGCGCGAGCGAGTCCATAAGGCTGAAGCTTCGTTGATGGCCTCGAAACCTTCCGCGTCATCGCCTTGTTTCGCCATTTCTACTGGAATGGCTATGTGATCAGAGTACTTCTTAATGACCGAGCGAACACGGAAGGCGTCAGCGAATTCATGCGCGTCATCTTTGAGCGTTAACACGATTCGTGTACCACGAGCGTCCTTATCGATGGTAGATACGGTGAAATCAGCTTCACCCTTCGACTGCCAATGAACACCCTCAGAAGCTGCAACACCGGCGCGTCGGGTATATACATCAACTTGGTCGGCAACAATAAAAGCCGAGTAGAATCCTACGCCAAACTGGCCAATGAGTTGCGAATCTTTTTTCTGATCGCCACTGAGGCTTTTTAGAAACTCGGAGGTACCCGAGCGAGCAATCGTACCTAAGTTAGCGATTGCTTCCTCACGGCTCATACCGATACCATTGTCATCAATGGTGATGGTCTTTTTGTCAGTGTCGATTTCGACACGAACGCGAAGGTCTGGGTCATCTTCGAACAGCTCAGCGTTCGACAATGCCTCGAAGCGGAGTTTATCCACCGCATCCGATGCGTTAGAAACCAATTCACGAAGAAAGATTTCTTTGTTTGAATAGAGTGAGTGGATCATTAACTGTAAAAGCTGCTTCGCCTCGGTTTGAAAACCCAGTGTTTCGTTAGCGGTCTCTGCAGTCATGTTGCGCTCCCTAAAATAATATTATGTTGGTTTGTTGAGATTACTTCTTATATGAGGGTCAACAGCCATAATTCAAGTAGTGAGATGAATAAAAAAATGAAGTGGCAAGGCATCCTTAATCGAAAGGCTCGTAGCGAAAAAAGTGGTGCCCGTCTGACGTTCATCAATCAAATCGCACCAACGCAACTTAAACTCCAAGGCGTAAGCACCCTCGCAGAATCGGAAGCGGTACTTCAAAAGCTCATCGACGAGCATCATCGACATTTCGCGGTAGCCGGAGGCGACGGCAGCTTTCACCACACCATCAACTACCTACTTAATCATTGCACGGGGCCCATCAACGTTTTCCCCATCCCTCTCGGATCCGGTAACGATTGGGCCCGATCACTCGGCATAAATACATCCCTTCGCGAGTTAACACGTCGATTATCCAACGAACCACCGCAATCCATTAATGTGTTTCGCGTGTGTTCCGATCATGGGCAGCATTGGGGTATTAACAGTGTCGGATGTGGATTCGACACACAGGTGCTCGAATACATTGATTCGCACCCAGGGCAGTTTCTGAAATACTGGCGGGGCTTGCTGAAAATGTTGGCACGTCGCGAAACCATCGAGGTTAAAATTGATGACAACCCGTTCACGCCGTCCATCTTAACGCTGATCGGTGTCGGTCAATTTGCGGGTCAAGGATTTAAGCTACTCCCAGATGCCCGTCTGACTGAGGGCCTGGCGATCACCCACATCGAACCCTTGAGCAACACCGCCCTCTATCGAGAACTTCCGCATTTACAATCGGGTAGATTCGTCTCTAACCCTAAGGTAACGCACTGGCATCAGAACGATCCGATCTCGCTGGAATTTTCGAGCCCACAGAGGTTTCAAATCGACGGCGAGCTGTATCCTGAGACACTCCGCCTAACCGTCGAAACGGTTAGCAACCGCGTTCATGTGTATGGCTGACGAATTGATCAACTAACCGTTATAAAACGCTTCGAGACAGCGGCTCTCGCTCCGTTCCCAACGGGGTCGGTTTAATCAAGAAGTGCGCTCGAGCGTTAGCAATTGGTGTATCTTCCGCTCCTTGCCAAGCTGATATCGAGACATTAACCACGTTACGTCCTCGACGAACGACCTCGGCGCGCGCAAAGGTGTCTTGATCTCGACCTGCGCGAATGTAATCGATTGAAAAGTCGACGACCTTTGGTAAGACAGTCACCTTGGTTTCGTACAGCACTTCGAGCATCGCAGCCACTTCCATAAAGCCACCGATTACGCCGCCATGCAGCGCAGGTAGGCTCGGGTTACCGATGTTATCTGCGTTTTTGGGAAGTTTGAATATCAACTCATGCCCGAGCTTTATACATTCAACACCAATCAGCTCGGCATATGGAATGGCGCTAATAAGTCGATCAGGAGATCCGTATTCTTGAGCTTCTACTAAAGCCGAAAGTGTTGTCATGATACTTTCTCCACTTCAAAGTCTTTTAACCACGCCTTCAATCCATCGCTGACGGCATGATCAAGCTGCATAAACGTGGCGGTACAATGAGCGATCGGCAGGTCTTCCTCGCCTTCATGAAACGCGGTACCTCGCGTGAATATCACGTTGGGCGTTTTACGATAGACTTCAGCAACGGCATAAATCGCTTTGCCTTGGGTTGCAGGTCGCATGTAGTCGATACGAAGATCCAATGTTGGCGCTAACCCCCAGGGATCGAGCGCCGATGCAGAAGCAAATCCGCACGTGGTATCGAGCAACGTGGTTAACGCACCACCATGAATGACACCGTGATCGGTGTCACCGACCAGTTTTTCGTGCCACGGCATTTGCATCTTTAGATAGCCTTCTCGGGCCTCTTCCGTTTTGATACCTAGCACTTCGCAATGACGAATCGTCGGGATAACCGCTTTCATCAATTTGGTGTAGTCGATATTCATAAGGTGCCTCAAACGTATTCGTTGACACAACAAGTCTAACGCATTGACACAAATTACACACAACCCAAGCAGACAAGTATTACGCCGAATAAGACACCCAGTGACTTAAAATTTAGTCAATCTGAGTTACACTAACGTTAAGAATGAGGAGAAATAATAATGAAAACTGTCCAACAACAACTCATACAATATGCGGGTTACCATCGCGACAAGCGCAACGTGATAACACACCTAGTCGGCATTCCACTCATTTATTTTGCGGTGGTATCGCTGCTCTCACGCCCTGAACTCGCCTCTATATATGTGCCTATAACGCCCGCGTTAATTTTAGCTTCACTGCTCTGTCTGTATTACCTCAAGCTGCATGTAGGCCTAGGACTCATCATGGTTGCGTTTAATGCCTGTACGCTCTTCTGTGCACATCAATTAAGCGATATGACGACGAGTGACTGGCTTACGATTTCGATCGGGGCCTTCGTTATCGGCTGGGTTTTTCAATTTGTTGGGCATTACTTCGAAGGAAAGAAACCCGCATTTGTTGACGACCTCATTGGTCTACTGATCGGTCCGTTATTTATTGTGGCTGAGGTATGCTTTGCGATGGGGTTATTTAAATCACTTCATCAAGACATTGAAGCGGCATTTTCTCACTAACACTCAAATAAAAACGGCAACCCT
>JABXIR010000176.1 GCA_013372965.1 Gammaproteobacteria bacterium | reverse complement strand
TGCATTCGTTGTGGGCTATGCGCCGAGGCCTGCCCTGCCTCACTGCTTCCTCAGCAACTCTATTGGTACGCAAAAGCTGACGATCATGAAAAACTCGACAGTTACAACCTTAAAGACTGCATAGAATGCGGTGCATGCGCCTACGTCTGCCCGAGTAACCTACCGCTCGTGCAGCACTACCGTGCCGCTAAGGGACGCGTAAAAGTCGCGAATGAGGCGAAACAACGATCCGACCGAGCTCGAGAGCGTTTCGAATTCCGTAAACAGCGCATGGAAGCTGCCGAAGCCGAGCGAGAAGCAAAGCGTATCGCGCGCAAAGCAGCCGCTGAAAAAGCAAAACGTCAGAAGGCTGAGGCACCAACCGTTGCGCCCGCTTCAAATCAGCACGCGCAGCCTAAGGCTAAGCTCGATCCACTCGCTGCCGCGAAAGCCAAGCTTGCGACGACCAAACAAAAAGAATCCAATAGCGACGCTTCGCGCCTCGCTAAGCAAATTAAGAGCACCGAAAAGCGCATTGAATTCATTCTCGAGCAGATCGACGACGCAAAAAAAGAGTCATCAGAGCAACTGATCCCTCAGCTCGAGTCAAAGTTGGCGACCGCAAGATTAAAGTTGTCTCAGTTACAGTCAAAAGAAACGACACCATCCGAACCCAATACGACGACTGACCGCGCGGTAAAGGCCGTTACGGCAATCGCGGACGCAAAGCTTGCTAAACCACAGTCGCAACGAAATGATGAGACTATCGCGCGCATCGAAGCTAATCTCGAGAAAACGCAACATCTACTGGCTAAAACCGACGACGAAGACGCACGCACCAAGCTAAACGACCGTATAAACAAGCTCAAGGACAAGCTTGCCGAGGCAAAACAAGCTCCGCTCGTCAGTGATGAAGCTATCAACGACGGTAAAGACAAAGCTCTCGAAGCCATCGAGCGAGCAAAGCAAGCCACCGCTCAATTTGCGACGCTCACCGATGATGAGAAACGCCTTAAAAAGCTCGAACAGGCGAAAACCCGACTGATTAAGGCACGCGAACGTCTTGCGCAAGCCCAAGAAGACAATCACGAGCACGTTGATGCGTTCCATGCTGCTGTCGAAAAGCTCGAGAGCACAGTTGCATCGCTGGAGAATCCCGATGACTAAGCCATTGAAGTCAAGCCCACACCTCAAGTCGCAGCTAACGACCGATCAAGTGATGCGACTGGTCATCTTTGCCTGTATTCCAGCCGCATTATTGATGTATCAGTTCTTTGGTGTTGGCGTACTGATCAACCTTGCGTTAGCCATCATCAGCGCAGTCACAGCCGAGACGGCAATCGTGGCGCTTCGCGGTCGTTCTATCCTCGCGGCATTACGAGACAATAGCGCGATTTTAACGGCCGTCCTGTTGGGTCTTGCGCTTCCAGCTTACTGCAGTTGGTGGATCCCAGTCGTAGGCTCCGTCATTGCCATTGTGATCGCCAAGCAACTCTTTGGCGGCCTCGGTGCAAACCCCTTCAATCCAGCAATGGTCGGGTATGTTGTGCTGCTGATTTCGTTTCCGGTTGAGATGTCACAGTGGATCGGTGCTCGGGAGTTTACCGACGGATCTCCTGGACTCGATGCGATACTCAGCAATGCCAGTATCGACGCATGGACCATGGCAACGCCACTCGACGCGGTCCGCAACTTGCAGGGAATCACTTACAACGAACTGGTCGCGAGTGACCCGCAGCTCAGTGCAGGAATCATTGGTTCAAAACCTTTTGAGGCCATAAATTTTGCGTTTCTTCTGGGTGGGTTGTACTTACTAAAACGTCGCATCTTCACTTGGCATGCACCGGTTGCGATGCTGGTGAGTCTGTTCGTCATCTCTCTGCTGTTCTGGAGCGGGTCTGGCAGTGACACCAACGGCTCGCCGATGTTTCACTTATTTAGTGGTGCCACTATGATGGGGGCATTCTTCATCATCACCGATCCGGTCAGCGGCTGCACAAGCCGGCGCGGTCGCCTGATCTTTGGCGCGCTCGTGGGGGTCTTGGTGTACGTTATTCGCGCGTGGGGTAACTACCCCGACGCGGTCGCATTTGCCGTGTTGTTGGCAAACTTAAGCGCACCATTTATTGATTACTACACCACCCCGCGTAGCTACGGTCACACCTCGTCCAAGATTATAATCAGCTCGAAGGAGGATGCATGAAACTCAGCTCTTCCATCATTCAATCAACGCTAAGACTCGGCTTGTTTGCTGCACTTACCGCGGTTATCTTAGGCGCTACCTATGTGTACACTAAACCGTTTATCGAAGAGCAAATCGCCCTTGCAGAGCGAAAGAGCTTCGACGAAGTGCTACTTCCAAGCCTCTACGATAATGATCTGATGGCATCCACAGTGAGTCGTCCCGATTGGTTAGCTCGTGTCACTAATGACGATGGTCCAATACACATCGCCACGAACAACGGTCGACTCCAAGCCTTGGTTTTCCGTACCGATTCGCTGCAAGGCTACTCAGGGCGTATCAGTCTCATCGTTGCCATCGATCCTGACCTCACTGTGTTGGGCACACGCGTGATCTCCCACAGAGAAACACCTGGGCTTGGCGATAAGATTGAGCTTCGCAAGAGTGACTGGATTTTGGGTTTCAACGATCAGAGTTTCGATTCGGATAACCTTGAACGCTGGGACGTCACCAAGTATCAAGGCGACTTCGATCAATTCACGGGAGCCACGATTACTCCTCGAGCGGTGGTTCGCCAACTACGATCGACGCTTAATGTGATTTCAACGCACCCCGAATGGATAGAGGAGCTAGGTAATGAGTAGCCCAAGTTACGGTCAAATCGGTGTCGACGGTCTGTGGCGTAATAACCCTGCATTGGTTCAGTTGTTGGGGCTATGTCCTTTACTGGCAGTTACCGGCTCTGTGGTGAATGCTCTCGGTTTAGGCTTGGCGACGTTAGTCGTGCTTACTTGCTCTAATATCGTCGTATCAATTTTTCGGAACTATGCGAGCGACGCGATTCGACTACCGGCCTTTGTGATGATCATTGCTACGTTTACCACGTGTGCGCAGTTGGTCATGCAAGCATTTACCTATGAACTCTACTTGATCCTCGGCATCTTTATTCCATTAATCGTCACTAACTGCGCAATATTGGGTCGAGCTGACGCGTTCGCATCAAAAAACAACGTCATTCGAAGCGCTTGGGATGGTATTTCAATGGGCACTGGCTTTCTTTTGGTACTGTTAGTGCTTGGCGCATGCCGCGAAATTCTTGCCGAAGGTAAGCTGTTTACGAATATGAGCTTATTGTTTGGCGACGCCGCATCGACATGGGAAATTCAAGTATTCTCGACGGACTATCCTGGGTTCTTAGTCGCCGCCCTACCACCAGGTGCCTTTATTATCACGGGTTTTCTGATCGCGCTTAAGCAATACATCGATGGCGTCATTGAACGTGCTCAGCCATCGGAAGCGGTCATCAAAGGATCCAAGCGTGTCAGAACGACGGGAGATATCGCTTAGTAACTGTTTGAGGCAAACATAAAAAAACCCGACCAAGGTCGGGTTTTTTACTGTTATCGAACGCTCTAAAGTGGAACACGCTGAAAATCTGGCATTGCAAACAAGTCCCAAAGAATCACCGTTGCTCCCATGGTGGCTACGACCGCCACAAGACCTGCAGCAACAATTGCGCTGGCATACATGAATCCGCGATCTTCGTCGATACGCAAGACCCTTGGGATGCCCAGGTACAACAAATAAGTCGTATGCGCCGCCGCGAAAGTCACCGCAACCATCGCTATCCAAATGACCGGATAGGCCGCGACTAGACCCAATATAAACAAAGGTGTCGCACTAAACGCTGCGATCATGACGCCTTTGGAGAAAATCGCACGTGCTCCGTAGGTGGTTGCCATCCAGTGGATCATATAGCCCACCAGAACAACTGCAGCAACCAAGCCGACGTAGTAGAGAACGCCAATTTGTAACGCGCTATCGACTGTCATTAAAAACAGGTCGCCACCGCGGGTGATCTGCCAACCTGTTTGCGTCACACCGTACACAAAAGCCAGAGGCGGCAACATCGCAAGAATAATAACGTACGGGAGACAGCGCTTGAGAGAAGACTCATCGAGCTCCGCAATGCGGTTCCAAGTATTTACTGGGCGGGTGTACAAACCCCAAATATAAGACAACATAACTACAGACACCTCAACTTGTTATTTTTATAAAATCTGGTGCATTTTTCTTATGCATTTCCACTATAAGTGTAAGGGAATACCAGTACAACTACTTTTTGTACAAATTTTGTGCGTTACGTACAAAACGCAAGCATCTGCGGTCATCGCTGCTTAAAAAAACAAACAGTTTAAGAGATTTAATGATGTTGATGGTGAACGTGTGCAGGAGATTCGGCTTGCCAAAGCGCCTGTTGTGCCGAAACCAAGGCATACACGCCGTATGTGATGACGATCAGCGCTAGAACCACACGAACAAACGAACGCTTGAGAAACGCGGCAAGTTTCGGTAAATAGCTTAGGCCGACCATGGCAGGAAACGTACCCAGCGCAAAAGCCGCCATTAACAGTGCGCCATTGAGGACGCTGGCTTGGGCTAATGACCAAGTAATGGCGGAATAGACTAGCCCACAAGGTAGAAGACCCCACAGCGCACCAGCTGAAATCGCTTTAGGCCACGAGTCGATGGGTAGGCATTTAGTGGCCAATGGCTGGACCCAACGCCAAACGCTCGCACCACCTAGCTTTTCTAGCCAAATTAATGCCTGTTTTTGACCGAGCAAATAGACGCCCATTAGAATGACAAATACGGAGGATAACGTGCGAAGCCAAGCTCTGGAGTCCCCCTCGAACGCGACCAAAGACCCCAGATAGCCAGCTAATCCTCCAAGAACTGCGTAACTCAACAAGCGTCCGAAAGAATAAAACCAGGTCAAATGGCTGTGGCCGCTTGTCGTCGAGGAC
>JABXIR010000298.1 GCA_013372965.1 Gammaproteobacteria bacterium | reverse complement strand
CCAGTCTCGCTTACGAAATTAATCACGCTCGCGAATCGATATGTCTCCTACGCCGAGATCAACATCTAATTCATGTTCACCGTCGCCACGCCAAATAACTGACTCAGTAATGAAGAAACGCTCACTCTCGACGTTGCCGCCCTCATCGACACGAATGCCAACTTCACCGACGCCAACTTCACCCGACATGCGGTTGAACTCTGCACTGTTCACTCGAACAATCACCTCACCAACACCCGCTTCAATACGCGTATTATGACTGGTAACAACATCAATAGAACCTACACCCATCTCGATGTCTAATTCCGTCGATTCTGGAAGTACGATGTCGAGTTCAGCGGTACAATCCTCGCCATCCACCTCAATGAAAAGTCGATCGCCACGTGACTTGGCTAAAACCGTTGGCTCAGGCTCTTTATCTCCTCGGCAATCATCGCCTGAAATCTCAACACGAATCTCCATGGCATCGCTACTGCCTCGGGTTAAGTCGAGTTCGCCCACCGGAATTTCCAATGCCAACTTACTAATGCCAAGTTCCCCTAAATCAAAGGTTGAGCTGTAGCTGTAAACATCACTTGCGTTGGCCGTTCCTGCGACAACTAAAGCCGCGATTGCAGTGGTTAATTTATTCATTATCGATCTCCTGGTGCCGATGTTTTTTGTTCATTTATTAGTTTGACGCCCATTTGGGTCAATTCGGATGCACCTGAATTGAAAATAATTTTCGCTAAACTCGATTTCAGCTTCGGTTCTTGGTTCAAATACGGTACCGGACGCAGTGCTTTGTTCGCCGCTAAACCAAAACGCGAAACGACCACGGCAGCCGCAAACCCCTGTCCTGCACGGCCTACAAGCTGCCCTGCAAGTGAAACACCCATCTCTGGCAGCACTTCTGATAGCACCAATTCGCTTGCGCCGGAAAAAAATGTATTTTTAAGAATTTGTGAAACTAAACGGTAACGAACGCGATTATTTGGCGTGATTCCATATACTTTACACAATTCATCACACAATTTGACCGATTGCCAGACCATAATTGCCATATCAAGTGTTGCAAACGGGCTTGCGCCGATCCCTAGGGCCGCTCGTTTCGCGCGATTTGCGATGAGCGCCTGCGCGGCAGGGTCTTTCTTTGCCCGATAGTAACTGTCGACGTGCGTGATCATCTCTCGACTATCGGTATGAGCGCGCTTAGTGACGATATCATCGATGAATGCGAGCGTTTGTTTGTCTGTAAGCGTTTGTTTCGCGTCGTTCACCCAGTTATCTCGTACTTTAGTGGAACGTGCGGCGTAGGCGTCAATCGCGGCCGATTTTAGGCGAGCCCGCTGTTCAAGCTGTTTTCCGGCTCGGTACCAGCCCACGGTCTTGAAAGTGAGTACCACACCGACTCCGGTAAATACCGCGGTCGTCGCCCATCCCAATAGGGGTGACACGCTAAAAGCAAAACTCGTTGCGCGAATGACTTCCAATCCCACGATCGTCGAGATGCCAGCAACAACCCAACGCAACCACGTCTTCTTCGGTGCTACTTCTTCCGGAACCTCAATTATCTCAACTTGGGGTAATGGCGCATCGAGTTCCTTTACGATGCCCTTTCGAGCGTCTTTCAATTGCGTGTCATCGGGTTTATTACCGACATCAATGACTTTACCTGTTCTCATGCTTACTCCATCCAATCGGCAACTAACTGCTCGAGTACACTGTCGAGTCTTATATGTAACGGAATTCCAGCGTTCATTATTGGTACGAATTCTGGAGCAACAAACGATTGATTAAGCTCGAAGCACAGCTCGTCATCGACCAGTAGTGATGGGTTTTGATAGGCCTGTAGTTTTCCGTTCTTATCCGTACCCTCAAGCATCTCACCGTCGCTCGTTCGACCACTGGTCGTCGTCGAGATCGCGCCAATTGCGTCAATCACCACCGCTGCACCATGTGACTTGGAGAACCGCATCGCGTCGCGTGCGACACGCTGAAGTATCTTACGCAACGCCAAGTGGTCCTCTGGTAGTACTCGATCCGCCTTGGTCGCATAGAAGCAGGTCTTGTCGATCTCAGGACGAAGCCAATTGAACCAAGAATGGTCGTCGGTATAGTCGAATTTCCCAAGAATAAGACTGAGCGCCTCGGATGTTTCATCGAGCTTGGTCTGACTAGTGGTTAAAACCTGCTGCACATCGACGAGTACCACCTGTCGATCAATTGAACTTAAATAACGTTCGAAAAATGGCTTTACTGTACCTTCAACGTAATGCGAAAACGCCTGCTCTAGCCACTCCGATAAGGCTGACGGATTCTCGTCGATGAGTTCAGCGCATGCCATTGGAAATACATCTACAACATGGCCTTTCGTACACAGCTGGCCGGGTTGTAATAAGGCGCCCTGCTCACTCTCACGGGTGGTCATTAAAAGGCGGCGGTAATCGTCGCGGATTCGCTCAACGGCGTGTTGATCTTCCAAGTTCAACGCGAACAGGCGCTTCGAAAATTCCGCAAACTCCTCACCATTACGCCGCGTTTCCCATAAACTGCACTGCCAACGATTCCACGTTGAGAAGTCCATACCTATCATGGCCAAATCAATCAGCCACTCTCCCGGAAAGTCGGTAATTTCGATGACCAAATTTTTACGTTTGCCCTTACGGGAGCGATAGCTGATGCTAATATCGAGACCGCTTATTACAGCCGTCGGTTCCGGAAAGCTCGGCGGTGTTGCGGTCAGTCGGGTCAGTTGTTTCTTGTAGTTAAAATCGACGAGCCCGCGTGTGTCGTCTGGTGGCAAGACCTCAACGGCATCAATACGATTTTCTAATGCAGGCGAGAAGCCCAGTAGATCGCTCTCATCGCTGGCCTCTAGCTGTCGCACTAAAGAAGTAATGAACGACGATTTGCCGGCGCGTGAAAGTCCTGCGACGCCAATTCGTAAACGCTCCCTACGCGCCCGTTGCCACTGATGTCGTCCGTGCGACTTGAGTTTGTTCAGCCCCTCTACGAGACTTTCTTTTGAAAGATCCAGAAAATTATCTCCAAGGTCTGTAATGATAGACAGCTATTGAAGCACAGAAGTAACACAGGATAAACGCAAGCGTCGGATTTCCGAATCTTAATGCTGTTCACTTGTCGGGAACTGATGAGTGCATTAGTCTGTCTTAATAGGTAGCAAATAAATCAAACGTAGGACGCTGTATGTCGCTAT
>JABXIR010000008.1 GCA_013372965.1 Gammaproteobacteria bacterium | reverse complement strand
GAAGAAGCCAACCCGTTTCTCGGTTGGCGTGGAATTCGTATTTCGTTAGATCATCCTGAGTTATTTTTAACTCAGGTTCGCGCAATGATTCGTGCGAGCGAGGGCTTAAATAATTTAAAGATCATGTTGCCGATGATTGCCTCGCTCGATGAATACGAGCGCGCGCGTGATTTGGTCGAACGAGCCTATCAAGAAATCGTTGAGGATGGTCTCGAGGTACAGCGACCTCCTCTTGGTGTCATGATTGAAGTACCGTCAGCGGTGTATATCGTCGATTCTTTAGCACGTAGAGCCGACTTTTTGTCAGTAGGTTCGAATGACTTAGTTCAATACCTGCTAGCAGTCGATCGTAACAATGAGCGAGTGTCCAACGTCTACCAAAGTTACCATCCTGCCGTCATTGCTGCGCTCGAGCGAGTCGTTACGGTGGCTCGTGAGGCCAATACGCCCGTCAGTCTCTGTGGTGAGCTCGCCAGTGATCCAGCCGCGGCAGTGCTTCTGCATGCAATGGGTTACCGAATGCTTTCGCTCAATAGCTCCGCTTTGTTAAGGGTGAAGGCGGTTTTAAGGCAACTCACCATTACTGAAATGTCAGAGGTTTTGATGTCGGTTCGTCTTTTAGAGCGTGCGCTTGATATTCGCCGAGCAGTTCACGCGAAATTAATTGAGCTGGGTGTCGATCCGCTGCTATTGAACCGTTCCTCGGACTCCTAAATATGCCTATCGATTTAATTTTAATTGCCGCAGCGGTGGGTGTGGTCGCGGGCGTAGTGTCCGGGCTGTTTGGTGTAGGTGGTGGCACGGTTTTAGTGCCGCTATTTCTCGTGTTGTTTGTAGGAACTGATATCCCAATCGACTACATCATGCACTTTGCGGTTGGAAGCGCCTTTGTGGCTGTGCTCGGAAACTCATTGATGTCGGGTCGACAGCATTTTAAACGGGGCGCAGTTTCGTTCGATGTGATCCATTGGGCTGCGCCCTCGTTGTTTGTTGGCGTCATCGCCGGTGCATGGATTGCTGCGGTTGTGAGCTCGCAAACTCTCGTCTATTTGTTCTCAGGGTTCATGTTGTTTACCGCGTTTCGAATGTGGAAAAAAGTCCCCGCATCTAAAGAAGCGCCGCGTCTTAGCGTGTCGCCTTTTAGGGTTGCCGTAGCAACTGCAATGGGCGGTGTAAGCGCGTTCTTTGGAATCGGCGGAGGTGCTCTCATGGTCCCATGGTTTAACTCGATTGGCTTGAGTGCTCATTCATCGGTCGGCACGTCGGGAGCACTCGGCGCGGCGGTTGCTCTGGGCGGTGTTCTCGGTTTTTGGGTGTTCGGATCCATGCCGGCAGTTACAGTAGATTACGCGACGGGATTTATTTACTGGCCGATGGCTATCCCTGTGTTGATATCGTCGTCGATCGCGGTAAAGTATGGAGTATCTCTTGCGCATAAAATGTCGCCGCTAATTCTAAAAAGACTATTTTCGGCCTATCTCGTACTCGTCGCAGGAACCTTAGTCGGAGTGTTTTAATGACTTACCCTATGTTTGACCCGGTTGCATTTGAGATCGGGCCTTTGACGGTCCATTGGTACGGACTAATGTATTTATTCGGTCTCGCGTTTGCCTTTGGTTTAGCCTGGTCGCGCGCTAGCCGTCCTGATTCTCCTGTAAGTCGCAAGCAAGTTGAAGACTTAATTACCTATGGTGCGTTCGGGGTAATCTTAGGTGGCCGAATGGGCTACGTGTTCTTCTATGGTTTCGACCAGTTTTTATCGGATCCCTTGTGGCTATTTAGGGTCTGGGAAGGCGGAATGTCGTTCCACGGCGGCCTCTTAGGTGTGATTTTCGCGTGTGGATTGTTCGCGCGAAAGATTAATCGTCAATTCTTTGATGTGATGGATTTTGTTGCCCCGCTTGCGCCGATTGGTTTAGGTTTGGGACGATTGGGTAATTTCATCGGCCAAGAGCTTTGGGGGCGGGAAGCGCCTGCAGATTTTGCCTATGGCATGGTGTTTCCGGCTGATCCCGCTCAGCTCTATCGCTACCCATCGCAGTTAGCCGAGGCTTTTCTCGAAGGTTTGGTGCTGTTTATTATTTTGTTCCTAGTGACGCTAAAGCCTCGCCCAAGGTATCTCGCTTCCGGTGTGTTCCTGCTGGGTTACGGAATATTTAGATTCTGGGTTGAGTTCTATCGAGAACCAGACCCAGGCATCAGTGCCGCGATACTGGGTGATCTAACGCGTGGGCAAGAGTTGTGTGTTCCTATGATCCTCGGCGGCGTTGTATTGTTGGTGTTAAGTAAAGTTAAGCAGGGTAAGTCATGAAGCAATATTTAGAACTAATGCGTCACGTGCGCGATAACGGTGTTTTCAAAGGGGATCGCACGGGTACGGGCACGAAAAGCGTGTTTGGTTATCAAATGCGCTTCGACTTGTCCGAAGGGTTTCCGATGGTGACCACCAAAAAGCTTCATCTGAAGTCGATTGTTCATGAGTTGCTGTGGTTTCTGAAAGGCGATACATCAACGCAATATCTCGTTGAGAACGGCGTATCGATCTGGAATGAGTGGGCCGATGAAAACGGTGATCTGGGGCCAGTCTATGGTAAACAATGGCGATCATGGGATGTTGGTGATGGCACCGTTGTTGACCAGATCGCTGAGTTGGTGGTTGCGTTAAAAGAGCGTCCGAACTCAAGGCGTTTAATCGTGTCGGCTTGGAATCCAGCTCAATTGCCCGACGAAACGATCTCGCCACAGGATAATGTAAAGATTGGTAAAATGGCGCTGGCGCCTTGTCACTGTCTGTTCCAGTTTTACGTTGCTGAGGGGAAGCTCAGTTGCCAACTATACCAACGTAGTGCCGATATTTTCTTAGGAGTCCCGTTTAATATCGCGTCTTACGCCTTATTTACAATGATGCTGGCCCAGGTATGCGATCTCGAGTTAGGTGAGTTTGTGCATACCTTTGGTGATGCTCACCTTTACAGTAATCATTTCGAGCAAGTCGACATTCAGCTGGCACGCACTCCGAGCAGCTTGCCGACCATTAAAATGAATCCTGATATCAAAGATATCTTCGACTTCAAGTTCGAGGACTTTGAATTATGTGATTATCATCCGCAGCCGCACATCCCGGCGCCGGTAGCAATCTAATGAAGTGTTCAATGATTGTGGCATGCGCCAATAACGGCGTTATCGGTATCGATAATCGCTTGCCTTGGCACTTGCCGAACGACCTCAAGTATTTCAAAAAAGCGACCATGAGTAAGCCGATTATCATGGGGCGCGCAACCTATGACTCAATCGGCAGACCGTTGCCTGGTCGGCTGAATATCGTCATTACTCGAAATGAACTATGGTCAGCGGAAGGTGTCGAAGTAGTGCATAGTCTTGACGCTGCGATCGATCGGGCATCACGACATTGCCAAGCAAACGGCATTGATGAGGTGATGATCATTGGTGGTGCGAAGATTTATGAGGCAAGTACCGCGGTTGTAGATCGCTTGTACCTTACGCGTGTTGACGCCGAGATAGAAGGTGATGCTTATTTTGATCGCTCGAAGTTTGATGGTTGGAAGTGCGTTTTTAGCGAATGTTTTGATCCGTGCGAGCAAAATCCGTATCGCTACTGTTTTGAAATATACGAACCATAAGACTTTCAAAGAATGTGATCACTCGCATTGTGTGACTAAAAACATGCCTTTGGTCGCATTTATAGTAAAACTCACTTTGATTTTTTTTACTAAGAAGGCAAAATGTGGTTACTTGCACGTATCTTCTAAGGTAGTTTGCTAGGGGTACAAACAGTGAATATGAGTAGCTTTG
>JABXIR010000225.1 GCA_013372965.1 Gammaproteobacteria bacterium | reverse complement strand
CAGGGGTTTCGACAGCGCCAGATCATGGTAATACGATTACCACATTGCTTCGATCTGCCAACCAGGCAATGCAACACTCTAAAACCCTCGTGGGCTCAAATCTAACCGAGTATTCAGAAGAGCTCTTCAGCAGCGTCAATCGTCAGATTGAACTCGAACGAGATCTATCGGCAGCGATCGAAAACAATGAATTGTTTTTGGTTTACCAACCCAAGCAGCACGTAAAATCGCGTCGTATTGAGGGGGTTGAGGCATTGGCACGCTGGCATCACCCGCGCCTTGGTTATGTTCCGCCTCTCGAGTTTGTGGGCATTGCTGAAGAGGCCGGTCTCGCTCGTGCCTTGGGCAATGCTGTATTGAAACAAGCCGTTTATCAACTTGAGAAGTGGTCGGAGCTCGGACTTCAGCTGTCCATTGCGGTTAACATTTCACCCGCGCAGATCATGCACCCAGAGTTCGTCAGCGACATCAAGTACGCACTCTCTCTTGCCGATATCGATCCAACACTTCTTGAACTCGAAATCACCGAAAGTATCATGATTGGTAATCATCACCACATCGATGAAGCCATCGCTCAAGTTCGCGGCCTAGGCGTTCGCATTGCCATTGATGATTTTGGTACTGGCTACTCATCATTAAGTTACATTCGGAAGTTTACCGTCGACACACTCAAACTGGACGCGACGTTTATCTCTGACATCGAATCGAGCTCACAAAGTACCGGTATTATTGATGCTCTAATGATGCTTGCACACACACTGAACCTCGAAGTGGTTGCAGAGGGAGTCGAAACCGCCAGTCAGATGTTGATCCTCAACACCCTCGGTTGCGACTATATTCAAGGAAACTACCTATCGAGACCAGTATCCGCGGAGCAAGTGGAGCACCTGTCGATGGTCATTAATCTCGAGGCCGACAAACTGGAGGAGTGATGCGTTTTTTGCTGTTAGCAGTGACTGCTGTTGCCCTACTATTCAGTTATTCACCAAGCTTTGCCGAGGCACCCTATCCGGCTATGACCGAGGATGAACGCCTTAGTGTTGCCATCTACGAAGATCATCAAGATTCCGTTGTATACGTCACCAATCGAGCCCTTCGTCGAGATCCGTTCAGTCGTCGCGTATACGAGCGCACCGCTGGCAGCGGTACCGGTTTTATTTGGGACGATCGCGGCCATATCATCACCAATTACCATGTAATCGATGGTGCAGCCGAAGTCCTAATCACCTTGCCTAACGGCGATGTCACCGAAGCCGAACTGATCGGAATTGCGCCCGAGCGAGATCTCGCTGTTTTACGAGTCGAACCTGGAGAAGACCGCCTAACACCCATACCACTCGGTGACTCCGACCGCCTATTGGTCGGTCATCGCGTGTTTGCGATTGGCAACCCCTTTGGGCTCGACACAACGCTCACGACCGGTGTGATCAGCGCCCTAGACCGAACCATTACGTCTCCGAGTGAGCGCCTCATCCAAGGGGTAATTCAAACCGATGCTGCGATTAACCCAGGGAATTCTGGCGGTCCGTTGTTAAATTCGAGCGGTGTACTCATCGGCATCAACACAGCCATTTTCAGCCCGAGCGGCGCAAATGCGGGTATCGGCTTTGCCATTCCGGTCAACACGTTAAAACGTACGGTGCCCGAGCTGATCGAATTTGGTCGTATTCAACGCCCAATATTGGGAATTGAACTAGCACCGAGACGATTCGCCCAACGTTGGGGCATTAACGGTTTACCGATTGCTCGTGTGGGTGAAGGCACCAGTGCGTATCAGGCGGGAATTCGAGGCTTAACACGTGATCGATTCGGGCGATTAAAGCTGGGCGACATCATCGTATCAATCAACGGGCAGCTCATACAAAGTACGGATGATCTTTTAAGTTTGCTCGAGGAAAGCGACTACGGCGAGACCTTACTGATCGACCTCATTCGCGATGAGGATGCGGTGACAGTCGAAGTAACCCTGACGCCACCGCAGTAAACACAACGACTATTTCGCTTTGCTGGTCGGCGCGAGTTTGGGCATCATGCGATGGAAGGTATTCGGCATTAACCGACGCAAATGATAGCCCAGCCAAGGCATCCCAGTTGCAACTAGGATTTCCGGCGTTTCTTTCTCGATGCCACGAATCATTCGACGCACCGCCTCAGTCACACTCATACCGCTCTCGATATCTGGATCGACTTCATTAGCCGCTTCATTTTTTTCATTCAATGCGTTTGAAGCAATCGGTGTTTTAACATAGCCGGGACAGATGACAGACACACCGACGCCGTAGGGAAACATTTCATTTCTGAACGAGTCAAAAAAGCCAATAATGGCGTGCTTTGTCGCAGAGTAAGTGGTTCTTCTTGGCGCGCCAAGCTTACCTGCAACCGACGAGATCGCCACGTAATATCCTGACTCTCGCTCCATAAAGTGTGGCATCAAGGCCTTAGAGAGCGCTACCGGTGAAAAATAGTTAATGGTCATCAGCGCTTCATCAACTTCGATACCCGTGGTGTACACTTTTCCGCGCTGGCTTACGCCCGCATTATTGATCAGCATGTCGACGTGGCCAAACTTATTAATTGCAGCCTCTGCCCAAAGCGCAGCATCGTGATACTTACTTAAGTCGATCGCGAGAATTTTATGAACGTCGGAATTTGCACAGGCCGCACGAGTTTCTTCGAGCGCAGCTTCTCGGCGCGCCGTTAGAATGAGCTTCGCGCCACGAACACTTAGTTGTCGCGCCAACTCTCTTCCGATTCCGGAACTTGCGCCAGTGATCCAAACGACTTTACCGTTTAAGTCCATATCTCCCCCTAATATTGATATTTTTCACCTACTATACGGCAAATCGGTTAAACTAGGCGCATAAATTTACAACCTAACAGCAGTCACCTTTTTCTATGTTTAATAACGAAACTCTCTCGGCTCTTAAAGACCTTAAGGCTGACATCCGCACCGCACGTAACGTACAAACTGGCACGGTCCGTGGCACACTCAATAAGTTCGGCTTTGTTCAGAGCGAATCAGGCGAGCAATACTTTTTATCAGGTAGCCAAATGGATGAGCTTCTGCCTGAAGACGTCATCGACTTTGTAACTCAAGAAAACAAGCGTGGCGACCAGGAAGCGGTGTTTGAAACCCTAAAATCATCGTCGCTAAAAGAGATCTACGGTCGCGTTCACTTGCGCGGTCAGCATGTATTTGTCGAGGCCGACTTACCAAACTTTAACCGCTGGTTTTTTGTACCACCAAAACTTCGTAAGGGCGCAACCGATGGCGACCTAGTCAAGACTCGACTCGTCAAACACCCAAAACATCTCGGTGGTAAAAGTCAGGTCAGTATTGAAAAAGTCCTTGGTAAGCACAGCGATGCAGAGGCCTTTTCGCGGTACGTATGCACCAAGAGCAAGCTCACAACGACCTGGTCTAAAAAGATCGACGAACAAGTGGCTTCGGTGATGTCGAAGGCCATCGATCAAAATCAACGTAGCGACCAAACGACCGTTCCGTTTGTGACCATCGACTCGCGGTCAACTCGCGACATCGACGACGCAATTTTTGCAGAACGCGATGGTGAAAACATCCACGTGAAAGTCGCCATCGCTGATCCATGGGAAGTGGTTCGTCACGAGCCGAAACTGGCCACTGACATCATCAAACGTGCCTCAAGCCACTACTTGCAAGCAAATACCTTGCACATGATGCCGGAAGAGCTCATCAAAGCACGTTGCTCTCTTGTCGAGGGTGAGGAGCGCGCTGCACTGTTCATTAGCTTCACGATTGATACCAACGGAAATCGAAGCAACGACGCATTCGAGTTAGCAACGGTTAAATCACACGGTCAGCTTGCGTACGATGACGTTGATCAAATACTTGGCGGAGCACTCGAATCTGAGCACAAAGCAACACTCGATATTCTTAACGAGGCAGCGACAAGACTCAGTTCGCGCCGCAAAGCGGATTGCGTGTCGGTACATACCCGTCCGGATTTTAAGTTCAAGTTTAATGACAACCACGAAATCGAGTCGATTACGCCAGCGCCTAAGTCGGTATCTCGTCAGCTAGTCGAAGAGTTGATGATTGCCACAAACCGCAGTGCGGCAGCATTCCTAATCGAGCACAACGCGGGTGTATTTACAAATCATCAAGGCGTCCGCACAGAGCGTATTGGTGACTTAAAAAAACTCACCTCGCACTACTGGGGTGAAGAGAAAGAGGCGCCTAAATCGGTCGCTGAATTTGTCACGCTAATGCATGATGCGGTTCAAATGGATGCGGATGTTCCACTTCGATCCGTGATGACACGCTGGATGCAACCAAGCGTGCTAAGTACCGAGAACTTAGGCCACTTTGGTCAAGGCTTTGACGCGTACTGCACGATTACCTCACCGATACGTAAAGCCGGCGACCTCATCAACCACGCATTTTTCCATAGCATATTGCGTGATGACAAAGCGTACGCCGTGAGCGATGAACTACTGGCTAACATCCAAGACACTCTTAAAACTGGGCGTCAGGCCGTTAACCAAATTGAAGCGAAATTAAAGTTCGATTTTGCGAAGAAAGCGCTCGAAAAATCGAAAGTTTACGCAGCAACCGTAAGCCACGTGAACAATCGGGGTATTATCGTTCGTTTAGATGACACCGGGATCGAAGGATTCATCGATCTAAAAGCGGTCAAAAAGAAAGCGCAGAACGTGCAGTTTGACAACTGGCGACTAGCCGTAAGTATCGATAGCGACTTCTACCACCTCGATCAGATTATCGAAGTGGCGCTGGACGACATCGACGAAACCCGTCAAGCCGTCAACTTCAAGCTCGCTTAATTGTAGATCCTAGAGTGGCTCAATTGAGCCACTCTAGTTCTGTCACGTCGTTTAAACTCCATACGAAATCACTGCCCATGAGTTGCGATGGCGTTAACGAACCACTCGCCTCAACCCCACCCAACAAGTGCTGAGTAATCGCGTAGGGTGCATAAATCGTTACATCGTAGCCGTTTGGCGTTACAAAGCGTGCTTCCTTAGACTCTCCCGAAGCATTCTCGACTCGACCCCATAAGTGCATTGGCGACGCGGTACGCTGATCATCATTTGGACCCGTGACGGTCTTCTCAATTCGCTTTTTCAAGAAGTTTTGGATCCAAGTGCGCTTGAACAGCCAGCGCCAGCGATACAATCCACGCGCCTTTTTCGCCGTATTCTTAGAGCCGGGGACGTATATTTTAATGGTTGGAATTTTGGTCGTCACAAAGGCCGTGCTCACATCACCCCAGGGAATAGACATACTGTGTTTGTCACCCACGCTTCCCCCGTAAGCTACCTCACGGGTATGAGCTGCAATAGGCTCAGATACCAGCGCACCATCAATACGTGAACAACCGCCTTTACCTAAACCTTCTACCGATGTTTTCGCCGTTCCCTGACTCAACTGCTTTGAGCCCGCAAAAGCCATTTCCAAACTGATCGCATCGGGCAAGGCGTCTTTTAACTTGGCGGCCAAGCAATCGGTAGGAACCACATCGAAACCCGTGCCAGGACACACGACCACGCCGGCATCACGCGCTCTTGAAGAGACAGCGTCGTTATGAGCCCACTCAAAAACGTCCATCTCACCCGTGATATCTAAATAGTGCGCCTTTCCCGCAATACAAGCGGTAATCATGGGCTGCGCGGTTGCAGAAAATGGACCTGCACAATTAACAACGACGTCAACCCGTCGAGTGAAGTCGAGCAGTTGAGTGGGGTCGGCTAAATCGACAACGACATACTCACACTCGAGATCAGCGGCTAATGCCTTCAGTGCGGCCTCGCTTCGGCCCGCTAAGATCGGCTTTTGACCTTGTTTCACTGCATACTCGGCGAGTAAGCGACCCGAATACCCGTTGGCGCCGTAAATTCCCCAGTTATTTCCCATAGTGACCTCTGTCGATATCTGTTTAAGTTATTGCTCTGGTTTGGCTGACATCGCCTCGTACATATCGTATTCGCAGACACTCATCCCCAGTGAGCGATACGTTGCTTGCGCGATGTGATTGTTCTTTTCGACGTAAAGCCGGTAGCCAATTGCTTGGCGGGCGGCCAACGCCTTCACTTGTTCATATAACGCTTTATAAACGCCCGTGCGTCGCGCCGAAGGTATGACGTAAACGCTTTGGATCCACCAGAAGTTACCGTTGCGCCAATCTGACCACTCATAGGTTACCATCAAGGAGCCGACGATCTGCTGCTCATCTTCTGCGACGAGATAGAAGCCTCTGGAATCGTTGTCAAATACGCCCGTTACGCCCGGTCGGAGCACCGCATCATCCAATTGTTTTTCTTCGGTCTCGAACGCCATACGCTGGTTGAAATCAACTAGGCTATTAATATCAGCGCGCGTTGCTTTACGTATATGTATCATGAACTTTTCTCGATTTCGTGTTTCTTACTAATTAGTTTGACGACCAACGTGCAACAAGTCTACTTTTTGTTGCGATATGGATTTATGCTTATACAAGTCAACGGGGCCAAGCTCTACACTGGTGTGATCAACTCGGGAACTTACACATGACGGAAAATAATAAAACAGACAATAAAACCCCTTACATTCTGTTCGGAACCGCACTGGTGGCCGTCGTGGGTGTGACCTCTTGGTGGGTTTTCAATTCAAATCAACCCCAGCCCGTTACTCCCATCGTTACCGAAACTCAGTCAGAGCCGGTCACTGGACTTATACCCAGTGAAATCGCTGAACCAGAAGACTCAGTCGAAGAGCCAATCGAAGAACCTATCCAAGATACCACCGAGACAGTCACCGAAGTGGTACCTCCAAAACCCGAGCCCGTTGCACTCAATGAAAGCGATGAGCCGTTCCGAACTGAAGTCGCCAATTTAGCGCCAGCGCACCCCGTTATCGACTGGTTGACCCCGAACCAAATTATTCGCAAACTGGCGGCCATGGTCGACGGAGCGTCCCGTGGTGAGTTGCTTTTCAAAAACCGTCCCGTAGAACGGGGTGTTGAGGGTAGCTTTATCATTGACGACAGCTCCGGTGAAATTGTGCTCTCAGCCGATAACTATGCCCGCTACGACACGGTCATCAGTGCGTTTGAATACATCGACATTACCACCGCTGTTTCTCTCTATGAATTCTGGTCGCCTCGCCTCGAGCAGGCCTATTCAGAGCTTGGCGTCGGCGGGTCATTCCACGACGCTCTGATGAAATCCATCGATAACCTTCTTGCAGCTCCCAGTGTTGAAGGACGAGTTCGCTTGGTACGACCGGCCGTTTATTATAAATTTGCCGACCCAGAGCTTGAATCACGCAGCGACCTTGAGAAGTTTATCATTCGCATTGGTCCCGCAAACGCAGAGCGACTTAAGAACAAACTGACTCGATTGCGAGACGCTCTCGCGAACGGTTAAGCCCAGCAATCACTGAGCATCACTGCTCAGACATCAAGATTCATATCAAAAAAAACCACCCAAATGGGTGGTTTTTTTTAAAGCTAAACCGAACTAGTCTTCGTTCCAGATCAGATCGCCTGTAGCGGTACCGGCCCAGCCATTACCGCATGTCACATCCGTGCCGTCGTTAGATAAGGTAATTTCCATTGCCGCAATGGTTACCTGAGCAGCCCCATCGGCCGCAAAGCCAATCGCCTGAACCGAAGACAACGCATGCGCGTCCGGGATCAAGCAATAGAGTGGCATCGACACCTCAACCCAATCACCACTCGGTACGTTTGATAGATTAACCGAATTAGTGAGATGTTGAGAATTGACTGTCAGTGCCAACGCGGAAGTATCACTCGATTGCATGGCAAAACGAATCACGGCGTCATCGCGGCGCCAGTCGACCAAGTTTAACGGCGAATTCGCCACAAAATCGACCGACTGCCCAGCACTTGCAAAACTCAGAGTCCTTGCGTCTTCCTGAACGCGATAGTCGCTCGCTGCAACCGTCATGCCGAACGCACTGACCACTTTATCGTTAACGAGCGTAGACTCGGCCGCCGAAGACATCACCATTTGGAACTCGTCGCCGACCTTACCCTTGAACAAATCCAAGCTTGCCTGGTTACCGTCATCAATCTGGTAGTTCTCGTCGAGCATTACGTCATCCAAGATTGCGCCATTCGCATACGAACCCGCGCGCCCCATCTCAATGACGCGATCGAAGTTCGGTGCCAACGGCCACTCGCCTGGCAACTGCCCCGAGTAATCGTAACCCGAATCTGCGAACAACAGCTCGGCGACGCCCTGGCCCATAGAGCCTGGAAGCCACGAGGCAACAAATGCGTTCGAGCGGTTAATCTCGGGATTCGTCCACATCGGACGACCTGACAAGAACACCGACACCACTGGAATGCCTTGTTCCTTCAAAGAGCTGAGCAGCGCGAGACTCTCCTGATCTAACTCAGAATAGACCACGTGCGTACGGTCACCGTTGAATTCAGCGTACGGTGGCTCACCAAATATGACCACTGCGACATCTGCGGACGCCGCATTTCCATCGAAGGTATCAGCAGACACCACGGTTCCACCATTCGCTTCAAGAATGTTTGAAATCGCCTCTGCGATCGAGGTGACATTAGGAAAATCCTCAGCGGTAGTCTCTGTACCCTGCCAAGTGATACTCCACCCGCCAAGCTGACGACTGATGTCTTCTGCTCCATTACCCAGAATAACGACACGCTCTTCACCGGAAAGCGGCAGCACGCCATCATTTTTAAGAAGAACTTGCGATTCACGAGCCGCGCGTTGCGCGATTTCACGGTGGCGTGGGTTGTCGATTAACGCAACATCGCCAACGTTTTCACGCTCAGACGGCTTAACAGACGACATCACACCCGCGCGGAATTTAACGCGGAGAATTCGGCGTACGGCATCGTCAATACGCGCTTCGCTGATATCGCCGTTGCGAACATCCTCAACCGTATTGAGTAAGAACGCTTCCCAATCCTCTGGAACCATGATCATATCGACACCCGCATTGATCGCTTGTGCACAGCGTTCTACGGTGCATCCTGGCAGCTGACCGTGGCCGTTCCAATCCCCCACGACGAACCCGTCGAAGCCCATACGATCTTTCAGCACGTCCGTAAGAAGGTACTGATGACCGTGAAGCTTCTCGCCATTCCAGCTATTAAAAGACGCCATGACGGTTTGAGCGCCAGCGTTTAAGCCGCCCACATATCCCTGAGCGTGTATATCGAACAATTCCTGCTCACTGATTGCAGTATCGCCCTGGTCAACACCTCGAGTTGTGCCTCCATCGCCTAGGAAGTGTTTAACGGTCGATACAACCTGAGTCGATCGACTAAACACCTCATCATTACGACCACCCTGCAAGCCATAAACCACCGAAGCCGAGTAGTCGTGAACTAATGCTGGGTCTTGACCATAGGATTCATAAGCGCGACCCCAGCGATAGTCCATACTGACTGCGACGGTCGGCGCGAAGGTCCAATCAATCGCCGTAGCGGTGACTTGTTCCGCGGTAGCACGGCCAATTTCGTAAATGAGCTGAGGATTGCGCGCCGCACCGAGACCAATGTTATGCGGGAATAACGTTGCACCGCGCACGTTATTATGACCGTGTACCGCATCGGTACCCCAAATAATTGGGATCGGCTGAAAGTCGAGTCCTTCTGACACCGACGCGTCATACAACGAATCAGCAAGAGCAACCCAGTCGGCCACAGAAGCTGCGCGGTCTTGATTCGGAAATGAGCCACCACCGTTGAGTACACTTCCCAAACGATACTTACGCACATCTTCCGGCGTCACGTGACGAATCTCACCTTGAACCATCTGAGCGACTTTGTATTCGAGTGGCATTGAAGCGATCAACGCATCGATTTGCGCTTCAATCTCTTGGTCAGCCGCAACGGAGGATTCGACTACCGGCCAGATTTCAGGGTTGCGATCCGCCGTCGAGGGCGTTTCGTTCGAATTAATCGAGTTGTCAGAGCTACACGCCGTCAGCGAACCAGCAATGAACAGAGCGAGCGTTTTTTTAGATATCATAGCAAGCGAGTTCTCTTCAAAAATAGTTAGTTACAAACTTAGCATGAGGAAAGAATCTCGCTCAAAAAGAGGCAATGAGCTGTGCGATAAAGTGCACCTAACACACGTTAAACAGGCTCCTTTTGCCTCTGCTGACTGATAACCGCCGTCAAAATGAGAAGTAGTCCTACAAACGTTGTCGCGTGGAGGGACTCACCCAAAAAGTAGTTAATAAACATGAGTGAAACAAACGGCGAGATAAATATTAGATTGCCGACACGAGACACATTTTCAGCGCGAGTCAATGCCATCTGCCAAAGCACGAAGGTTATACCCATTTCAAATAGGCCCACCCAGGCAACACTCAACCAAGGCATACCGCTAACGTTAAAGGTAGACGGCTCAGCCAACCAAGCCGCCATGGCTAACATAGGCAGCGCGACGCTAAAGCTCAGCGCCATAAACACAATCGCATCCCCGCGAACCTTGGTATTAATTAACCAATAGCCAGCCCAAATAAAGGTACTCGCAATGGCGAGTAGTACCCCTACGATATCGCTGTCAGCTTCCCAAGGCCACTCGCCTTGCGAGGCGATAACAACCACGCCAAAGTACCCCAGAGCGGTGGCAAGAATATCCGTCCGCGTGAGTGACTGTTTCAGTACTGGAACAGCAAGCCAAGCCAATACAATTGCCCACGTATAGTTGATCGGTTGCGCCACTTGAGCTGGAAGACGGTCATACGCTGCGAACAAGACCAGATAATAGATCGTCGGATTAATCAGTCCGAGCAACAAGATAATAGAGCCATGACGCCTGACGGTTGGCAGTATTTGACTCCGCCTTCCGCTGAGCCACAGAATGAGCCAGAGACAGCCGGCCGAAATCAGCACACTCCAAAACAACAGCGCTAACGGCGTAATCACATTTAACGCAAGTTTAAAGGCGGTGGCCACCGTCGACCACAGTAGCACCGCGATCATGGCATAAAGGTAGGCTGTTTGTTTCATATAAATGGCCAATCAAGTGAGTGGCCATTATCGGTTCAGACAGGGTCTTTAAACAAGTTTTTCGTGTTGTTAAGAGCCGATTAACGGGCAATCACGATAAGGTCGATGGTTATTAACGTAAAAAGGCCGACGTCACGTCGGCCTTAACAATCGATCGAGCTTACTTTAGCTTTGACTAGCGCTTCCAGCCAAGTACTGTTGCGTCGCCGTATTCTTGTGCCCACTCTTTTAAGAGCTTTGGTGCACGCTTAATCTTTTCTACCTGCTCACCGCTGTTCGGATTGACGTAGACACCAATGGGAAGCTTTGGCTCGTTCGAAACGATTTTCTTACGTGCCTTTTTAGCTTTCTTTGCTTTTTGCGCTGGCTTTGCAACGTCAACAAACATTGCCTTGATGCGATCGTAGTACTTTGGAGGTGAATCGAGTTTGCCTGCTTGTCTAAGTACCGAAACAAAGCGATCACCGCGGCTCGACAGTAACTCCGATTCACTGACACCATACTTTTCGCAGAGTTCAGAGATCATCTGATCGAACTGAGCAACACCTTCGAGCTTTTGTTGTTGAGCCTGACGCTGAGCTTCTAGCTTTTCAAGAACACGTTTTTGTGCCTCGATTTCCTTTTCGATGTTAGTATTTAGTATGCTCATTAAGAGCTCTCCTTGGAATTGAGTTATTTATTGACTCGCTCGAATTACGATCGTGTAATTAAAACCGATTAACTCGCATTAATTCCTTGGTAATGCACTGCAGATTTAATCTTTTGCGAATAGCGAAGATTATAGCCGTAAAAAAACAAAAAAATATATGCTTAAGAATCAAAATATATGAAAAAGCTTGCCTTTATTTTTAGCGTCACCTTGATCTCGTTAACCGTGGTGGCTCTTATAATTGTATTTAGCTTTGGTAAATTAAGTACCGCTAATCTAAATACTAATATTAGTTCGTCGTTTATCGAGAATGATGTTGTGGTCGCACGCGACCAATACGGCGTCGTTTCTATCGAAGCCGATAAT
>JABXIR010000178.1 GCA_013372965.1 Gammaproteobacteria bacterium | reverse complement strand
GGTGATTATCAAGATGCGATGAGCGATCAACACGATGTCGATTGGTCGCTGTATCACAGTCGGCTTTCTTTCTCATTGAACTCGAAAATGATTTCGCCTCGCGAGGTCATTGAAGCCGCGATTCGAACTCGAGACGAACATCCAGAGCGAGTATCAATGAGTCAGCTCGAGGGGTTCGTTCGACAAATACTTGGCTGGCGTGAATTCGTCAGAGGTATGTATTGGTCAAATATGCCTGGCTATCCAGAGAAGAATGAACTTCAGCATCAGACCAAGCTTCCCTCGTTCTATTGGGACGGTAACACGCACATGCGTTGTGTTAACAAGAGTGTCGAACAGACGATCGAATATGGGTATGCGCATCATATCCAGCGTCTTATGGTACTGGGAAATATCGCAAATTTGCTGGGCATAAATCCCTATTCAGTCCACGAATGGTTCTTGAGTGTGTACGTCGATGCGATCGAGTGGGTTGAAGCCCCTAATGTGATTGGAATGGCACTGAGTGCGGACGGTGGGTTAATTGCCTCCAAACCTTATGTTTCTTCTGGTAATTACATCAACAAGATGTCGAGCTACTGCAAAGGCTGCCGATACAAGCCGACGATTAAGACGGGGGAAAATGCCTGTCCTTTTAACGCGCTCTATTGGGATTTTCTGGACCGTCATCGAGATCATTACGGACGAAATAATCGTTTGGCGTTTGCCTACAAAAACCTCGATCGAAAGCCCTCATCTGAGATGGAGGCGATTCGACGTTATGCTGAGATGCTCAAGCAAAACGCCGATAGTCTTTAGTGATCGATGAATTCGGCTGGTGATCCCTTGATGACAACCGTGCCCGAAATCTTGTCGTGAATGGCTTGGCGATTAGGATCCCAATAAATTTGGATAAACCCCAGTAACCCGGTGGCAAAGCCGGCGCCGTAACCACCGTAACGTCCAAAGGCATCCCAGAGATTTAGGTAGTTCCCAGTTAGCGCGAGCACTCGAATATTGCACAGTTTCTTCCCGGGGGTTTGGCCACGCCAAAGCACAGGGAAAACGGTAAAGTAAACGGCTGCCCAACCAAAGCCTAATCCGAGATCGGCAAGAATTGCCTTAGCCCATGCAATGATTCCGACAATCGCTCCACTTTCCGAGTTGTCGTCTTGGCCTGCCTCCGACAGCGAATCGAGCTGAACGGTATCAACGTCGCTAGCGACCAGTATCTCGGTTGGGTCGGATTCATCACTTAACAAGCCGAGTAAGATAATCGAAACGTAGAAGTCGTGATAGGCTTCGATCGCATCGTTATCCATCGTGTCGAATTCGCCCTCAAACAACTCGGGCGCGGCGAGTTGAGATTCGCTTAGAGCGCTTCTAAGACAGTCCGTATCGCAGTCAGTCGATGTTTTGTCCCGATAGGCTTCGACTACTTCAGCTTGAGCGGGCGTGAGTCTCTCTCGGTCGATGAAGTCGTTGTCGCTAAAATCGGCGAGTTCGGCCAATCCAATGACTAAGGTGATGACAAACCCAATACTGGCAATGACCCGAATTAAATAACGAATCCAGTTGCGGCTAATTGGAAGGTACTTCGATGACGAGGCGGTGAAAATAGCCGCTGAAGCAATCAAACTGACGAGCGCAATGGACAATTTGGCTGTCAGTGTCACTAATAAAGCATCGACCAAGATTGCAATACCGCGCCTCAGCGGCGATGCCAAGGGTAACCCAACGACTTGTTCGTTAATGCTAAAAGCAAATGGAGTAACGATTTCCTTGGTCTCTTTAGAGGCCGAAGAGACTTCGTTGAAATGAGAGCCAAGGGCTTCTTTCTCGGCCTCGGGTACAGAAGGAGTGTCAAGTTTCGTCATTGCTAATCCTTAAGCGTTATTCTTTCAGACTATCATGATTATCGGGAACTAAGAAATTATCGTTTTGAATGCCGTGGCCATGAGGTTGGACATTTTTTTGCATTCGAAGTACATTTGCACATTATGGGTCAAAACGAAGATAAAAAGAGGTGTTATGTCGATTCATCAAACTAACAAAGCGTTGGTTCAAGCTTATTTTGACGAGCTAGAGTCGGCGACCCCATCAACGGCTGCCGAGGTACTCGAAAAGTACCTTGATGGCGAGTACCATTTTTATGGTGTCCATCCCTACAACGAGATTTTTTCAGCGCACGAAGTGCACGAAAAGGTTTGGTTTCCTCTTATGACGGCATTAACTGGGTTTCAACGTCGACAAGACGTTTTCATGGCTGGCGAGAGTGAAATTGATGGCGATAATTGGGTCATGAGCATGGGGCACTTTTCGGGGTTGCTGGATGCCGAATGGATGGGTATACGTCCGACACGAAAGATGGTCATGGTTCGCTACGCCGAGTTTAACTGTGTTAACAACGGTAAGATTGTTAAGACGGGATTATGGATCGATATTATCGGTGTGATGCATCAGTGCGGCATCAATCCGTTACCACCACAAACAGGGGCATCGTTTGTGTATCCCGGGCCGCAGAACCACGCCGGTATTTTACGTGATGAGTGTGATCCTCAGGAGGGCGTTAAGACCCTTAAAGTGTTGAATCAAATGATTGATGATTTATCCTCGTTGAACGTTTCTGGGAACGATCGTTGCCCCCCGGAGCTGTTAGCCCGCACCTGGCACGAGGATATGATCTGGTACGGTCCCGCAGGTATCGGCGCGACCTATACAATCGAGCGTTATCAGGAGCAACACCAGTATCCTTTCCGTGAGGGATTAACCGGTAAGACCTTTAACGGTCATGTGTGTCGTTTTGCCGAGGGAGACTTCGCCTGTTTCTTTGGTTGGCCAAACTTAACAAACCGGCCAAAGGGCGGGTTTATGGGGCTTCCCGGTGGTGATGTAAGCGCTGATATGCGAGTTGTCGACGTGTATCGACGAGACGGCGATCGTCTCAAAGAGAATTGGGTGCTCATTGACATACCCTACTGGCTGTTGCAGCAAGGCGTTGATATCATCGAGCGGACCCAAAAAATCCTCAACCCGTAAAAGCAAAAAACACCCGTCAAAAGCCCGAGAACAGATCTCGGGCTTTTTTATGCGAGTGCTTTCGATCTATAAACTGAGTCTATTTTATTGAATCGAGGTACGAAATAACTGGATGTCGCGCTCGATCGCTTGGGTGAACCCGTCTTTGGTTCCCTCGGGGGAGTACCACACTCTACTCGAGACTTCGAGTGAGTGATTTGTTCCCGTATACTCGTAGCTATGGGCTTGGCCACCTAGCTGATTGATTCGTTGAGATAAATCGTTGTTCCACTCAGGGATGGAATAGTAGTCTCGGTCTGAGAAATTAAAGTTGATCGGTGCTTTGATCCACTCAGGTACGTCGTACCCACCCATCTCTGACATAAACTTCTGAACCTCGATGGGGTGGTGGAATTCAGTACGGTCGTTTTCAGTGCTGGTGGAGTAGCTCACATTTGAACCAATGACTTGGTGGGCCTTTAAAACCTCGTACATTTGGTCGTAGCGTGCTCTGATTGCTTCATCGCGTGAAGAGCCGTAGGCGTCTTCTTGCCAAGTCCACTCGTCACTACTGGTGTCGACTGTGCCAATCCAATCCGCTGGCCAACCGAAGGTGAAGTTCGGGTTAACCTCTCCGTCGCTTCCCACTGCTGTACTGTTCCAGCTTCCATCGCCGCTAATAAAAGCCTCTAGGCTTGATCCCATAGGGCCATACATCTCGGCCTGTAAAAAACGATGAGTGAAGCAGCCTGCCCAAATCGAAACCGCGTTGTACTCGAAGCTTAAGTTTGCGTTATCACCGGTTACAGCGGCCGCTGTGAGTGCGACGTCACCGCCTTGAGAGTGACCTACCAAATGAATGGCGTTGGTGTCGATTTGGATGGTCCCAAGCGGACTTGGAATTTGGCCAGCTTCATAAAGTGCAGCAGTTAAGTTGAGTACATCGATGGCATAAAGCATCGGCGATAGGTAACTTCCGTTATCGTATGCATGAAGGTATTCAATGCCCTGTGCGGGTTGCCCTTCAATGACTCCGTGGCCTCGATAGCCGGGCGTAACCACCAAAAATCCCGCTTGACGATAGGCCTCTATTAGTCGTGAATACATGCCTTCGCCGTGCAGTGAAAAGTCATAATTCGGGGCATTGTCAGCGCCGACCCAGCCGTGGGCGAAGATGACGATGGGGCGCTTGTGGCGAACGTCGTCTGGCGTATCGATTCGAGCGAACTGGCGTAGGCCGTCCGATTCGAATTCTAGGAAAAAGACGTTTTCCGCGACCGCATTGTCGAACAGTTTTAGTGAGCTTCCATAATCACGAGCTCTCAATTGCTTAGTACGAAGTTCGTTAATATCGGTCAAGCAACGTTCGCAACGACTCTCTTCATTGGGAACGCCGCAGGAAGTGGTCAAGGTGATAATGATTAGTAGTGCACTTCTCAAAGCAAACATGGGCTAAATCTGTCGGTAATTTTTGTACAGCCACTTTATCACGCTCTCGGGTTGCTAAAAATAGTTGTCGATTTCCGTTACACTATGCCGGTCATAAAAAAAGGTTGTACAAAATGAAGCCACTTGCAAAGCGCGGGTTGTTCACCCGCTTCCTCGATACAGTCGAGTTTCTTGGTAATTTACTTCCGCATCCAGTTACGCTGTTTGCAGTGTTCTGTGTGTTTGTAGTGGTTGCCAGCGGCATCGCCGGATACTTTGAGTTGTCGGTCATCGATCCTCGTCCAGCGGGTGCGCCGGGTGTTGGTGAAGATGGTCGAATTCATGTTGTGAGCTTAATGAACGCTGAGGGGCTTCAACGCATCCTTACCGAGATGGTCACTAATTTCACAGGGTTCACGCCCTTAGGCACGGTGCTCGTGGCAATCTTAGGTGTTGGTATTGCTGAACATTCAGGACTGATTTCAGCGGTAATGCGTAAGATCGTGTATGGGGCGCCCAAGCGCCTGGTTACCTACGTCATTGTATTTGCGGGCATCATCTCGAATACAGCGTCAGAGCTTGGTTATGTTGTATTGATTCCGCTGGCGGCGATGATTTTCCACTCTCTTGGTCGACATCCGCTTGCAGGTCTTGCTGCTGCTTTTGCGGGTGTTTCGGGTGGTTACTCTGCGAACTTGCTGCTCGGTACGGTTGATCCACTGTTAAGTGGTATCACGCAGGAAGCAGCACAGATGATCGACCCACTCTACACCGTCGGCGCCGAGGCCAACTGGTTCTTTATGTTTGCGTCGACGTTCTTAATTACCTTCCTAGGCGCTTGGGTCACTGAGAAAATTGTTGAGCCAAAACTTGGAACTTACGACGAGTCCATGGCAGATCACGAAGCGCTCGCGGGCCATAAAATTGAAGGCGGAGACTCACTGTCGGATGCTGAAAATAAGGCGCTGCGTTGG
>JABXIR010000110.1 GCA_013372965.1 Gammaproteobacteria bacterium | reverse complement strand
TTTTAACTTTATCGCCACGAACCTGGCCAACTACTTCAGCAGTGACCTTTGCGCCATTAACAACAGGTGCTCCAACTTTTAAGTCGTCACCGTTTGCAACCAAAAGAACCTCTTCAAAATCAACAGATTCACCAGTTGCTACTTCGATTTTTTCTAGACGAACTACTTCGCCTTCTTGAACGCGGTACTGTTTACCACCGCTTTTAAATACTGCGTACATGCTATTTGCTCCAACTCCGCTTAGGACTGTGACGTCGTGGTTACGGGGCTGAACCACTGAAATCAACAAGGTGCGGCATTCTACGAAAAACTTTACGATTAGGCAAGCCCCAAAAACCTTATTCTTGACGACTTATTACCAAGCTTCTAGCATAGCGCTTTCTGACAAAAAGTTGACCTATTTATAATGCCCTCGTTTCTTACGCTCGCCGAAACCGACCTAGAGGCCGTAAACCGCCTCATACAAGACAATCTATACAGCAATGTCGAGTTCGTTGAACACGTCGGCGACTATCTAATTCGCGCCGGCGGCAAACGTTTAAGGCCGATACTTTCCCTTATGTGTGCACGTGCAATTCAGGATGACCCGAGCGACACGATTAAGTTGGCGGCGGCCGTCGAATTCATTCACACCGCTACTTTATTGCACGATGACGTCGTCGACGAAAGTTTACTTCGCCGTGGCCACGAAACGGCAAATGCGAAATGGGGCAACTCGGCCAGTGTATTGGTTGGAGATTTTGTCTATTCCAGAGCATTTCAGATGTTAGTCAGTATTGGCAACTTGGAAGTGCTGCGAATTCTATCCGAAACCACGAACATCCTCGCCGAAGGTGAGGTTATGCAGCTAATCAACGCCGGTAACACCGAGCTTGATGAAACTGAGTACTTTAAAGTCATTCGCTCAAAAACCGCCAAGCTCTTCGAAGCTTCGTGTGAGGGCGCAGCCATCCTATCAAATGCAACTCCCGAAGTTCGCCAAGCACTTGCAATTTACGGCGACCAGCTCGGCATTGCATTCCAACTCGTCGACGATCTACTTGATTATGTAGGCGATGCCGATAAGATGGGCAAGAACGTCGGAGACGACCTCGCTGAAGGGAAAGCCACACTACCCCTTATCCACGCCATGCGAGTAAGTTCCGAAAAAGATGCAGAGACGATCCGCACCGCTCTGTTAAACAAAGATACAACAGCCATCGATGCTGTGCTTGAGCTCGTCAACAAATCTCAAGCGCTCAACTATACTCAATCGGTCGCCGAGCAACACATCGAACGCGCCAAGCTTGCGCTAAACGTACTTGATGACTCGGTGTATCGAGAGGCACTCAACGAAATCGCTGACTACTGTATCGCAAGAACACAATAAACAAGGCTTACTATGTTATTGCAAACCATTAAAGCGATCGTCGCTCAACAAACGACGAAATCGCTCGCGGACCTATGTCAAGACGTGGACCGATACGAACAACTCAACTGCACTGCAGCAGGTTTAACCCTCGACACCAGCCGACAGCGCATCGAGACTTCTCAATTTGAGGCTCTTTGTCAGGCAGCTGACCAATCGGCGTTCTCCGACGCATTTCAACAAATGCGCGAGGGTGCTGTGATCAACAACACCGAAGGTCGGGCAGTGCTTCACACCTTGTTGCGCAACCCTGGCAGTACGCTTGAAGACGCCGCGACGGTCAGCTCGACACTCGACAAGATGCGCCAACTGGCCACGGCGATCCAAAATGGCGAATGGCGCGGTCACAACGGTCAGCGCATCACGGATGTGGTTAACATCGGCATCGGCGGTTCGGACTTGGGCCCCCGCATGATCTATCGTGCAATGCTTAACTATCGGAAGGCGGGCATCACCGTTCACTGGGTTGCGAATATCGATCCGGCCGATATCGAGAAGACCTTAAGCTCACTGAATCCCGACAGCACGTTATTTGTCGTCTCGTCAAAAAGCTTTTCGACGCCAGAAACACTCAACAACGCGAATGCGGCTCGTAAATGGTTGGTCGACAACGGTGTAAGTGATATCAGTCGACACGTCGTTGCAGCCTCTTCGAACGTGAAAATGGCGGTTGCTTTTGGCATCGACGAAACCAACATCTTCCCTCTATGGGATTGGGTTGGGGGTCGTTTTTCACTTTGGTCAGCCATTGGCTTACCACTGATGATCGGGCTCGATGATGGGGTATTTGAAGACATCCTCGCCGGCGCGTGCGCAATGGACGAGCACACTCAGTCAACACAGGCGGCCGATAACCTACCCGCTCAACTGGCCTTGATGGAGCTTTGGAATAGTGAAGCGTTTTCAGTCACCTCACGCGCGGTACTTCCCTACTGCCACGATCTTCGACTGCTTCCCGCTCATCTTCAGCAACTCGAAATGGAGAGCCTGGGCAAGCAAGTGACGAAAAGTGGCGATCCCGTGACTTACAACACCGGCGGCGTGGTTTGGGGAACCGAAGGCTCTAATGGCCAGCACTCCTACCACCAGCTGTTGCACCAAGGTACGCAGAATATCGCGATGGAAATCATTCTTCCATTAACCACGCATGCGGACCCTGAGCAACACTTAAAACTGATCGCCAATGCACTCGCACAGAGCCAAGCGTTTTGCTACGGGCAATCGGAAGGCGAAGCACAACAAGCTCTGCTCGCTCGCGGCATGGATGAACAACAGGCTTCACTCATTGCGAAGCACAAAGCCATTCCAGGCAATCGTCCGCACTCCATCATCACCATGGATGCGTTGACACCAAGCACACTCGGTGCGCTTGTTGCAGCATATGAAAACAAGGTGTTTTTGTTAGGTTACTGGCTCGACATCAACGCCTTTGACCAGTGGGGAGTAGAGCTCGGAAAGGTACACGCTAGCGCAATCGAAAACGCGCTAACATCGGGTGATGCCAGCGCGTTAGACAAGGGCTACAACGATTTAATTAATCGTTATCGACGTCTTCTTTGATTTAGCAAACGAGCTTTTAGGCGGCGGTTTACGGGCCGCTCGCCTAACCAAATCGAAAACATCGCATCCTTAAAGGTCGGATTGTCGACCACAATAAATACTTCGCCGTTACGATAGGTAATGACGCCCTCGACTGGGTCAGAAAATACGGTATAGACATCGCCTTCCACAATTTCTTCTGAGAACTGCGCCAGATAGTTGTCAACAACCTCTGAAATGTCATCGTAACGTTCGTACTTGGTGAAACCGTCTTTAAGCGCTTCAGCAAATAACGCCGAACTTACCAATGCCGAGGTCACCTCAATACGAAGCGCCATTGGATTCATAAGCTCCGTGGTAATCGTCTCGACATCTTGGTTGTCTGAGATGTACAAAGCGATGTCGTATAGCGGTACAACGAATTTTCGACGCGTGCCTTCACCAAGCTTCGTCATTGTCGCTTCGTTTAATGTTAAGGTGTCTGGCGCTTCTGCGTGTGCTAGCGACGCTACCGAAGCCGCAACCGCAACAATGCCAGCGATTAACCAGTTTTTCATGGGATACTCCTAACGCTGATAATCAATTTATTTTTATGATTTCAAGAATTTGATCACGTTTTTCTAGCATAAGTGCTTCGTCGCCATTTGTCTCTACATTTAAACGTAGTACTGGCTCGGTGTTCGACATACGGATATTAAAACGCCACCGATCGGCAAACGACAAACTCAAACCATCCGTACGATCTTCGTGCGTGGCTTCGCCCTTAAAGCGAGCATAAATGCGATCGATCGCAGCCACTGGGTCTTCGAGCTTCGTATTGATCTCGCCCGAACACGGGTACGCCATCATGCGCTCGTCCACCAACTGCGCCAGTGTTTTACCGCTCTCACACATCAGTGCCGTAACCAATAACCATGGAATCATGCCACTATCGCAGTAGGCAAAATCTTTAAAGTAGTGATGCGCGCTCATCTCGCCACCGTAAATCGCGTCTTCTGAGCGCATGATTTCTTTGATAAAGGCGTGACCGGTTTTACTCAAGATCGCTCTGCCATCA
>JABXIR010000205.1 GCA_013372965.1 Gammaproteobacteria bacterium | reverse complement strand
CGTACGCAGATTCGGCCTGCAATACCGCCATCGACAACCACGCGGGTATCATCACAACCCAACCGGCGAGCAACACCATCGGCGTCGAGCGCCACAGCACCGCTGACGAAGGGTAGCTTTGTACCCACAGCAACATCACGGCCCAACAAACAACCGCAGTCATCAGAAACGGCTTTAGAATAGCTTCGTCATAACCCAATAAGGGGTCGCCCACCAACACATATAGCGCGTACATCAGGAGCGCGGTAATCCCGGTATACGCGAGCTTTGCAAATCGGTTCGTCACCGAAGCGAAACTGCACCACTCATAAGCACCTAGCAACCAGACCGCACCTAAAAAGGAAACACCCCAAGCCCCGCTTAAAAAAGCCACGCCAGACAGAAACAGCCCTGCAATAATTACTGCTGTATAGACTCGCTGTTTAAACATTTTACTTATCACCCTTTTCTGAGCTTACTTGCTCGGCCGTTTTTCCGAACCGGCGCTGACGCATCTGGAACGCTTCAATTGCCTTCATTAATTCTTCTTGTCCAAAGTCCGGCCAATAAGTGTCCGTAAAATATAACTCTGAATAAGCGCATTGCCACAACAAGAAGTTACTGATCCGTTGATCGCCACCTGTCCGAATGAGTAGATCCGGAGGCGGGCAGTCACTCGCTTGGCAAAAGCTATTAAAAACGCTTTCGTCGATGTCTTCAATGTCAATTCGACCCGCTTTGACTTCTTGGGCGATCGAACGAGCGGCATTTGTGATATCCCAGCGACCGCCATAATCGGCAGCGATATTAAGCTGGTATTTACCTTCGGAGGCAATAGCCTCTGCGCTATCAATCGCCTTACAAAGCGACGCGGAAAACTTATCACGCGCGCCAATCACACGAAGCGCTACGTCTTTCTTGGCAAGGTCCTTAGCCTCACGCTCTAGATACAACTTAAACAAGCCCATAAGACCCGTGACTTCAGCCGCTGGTCGTTGCCAATTTTCGCTACTAAATGCGTACACGGTGACAATTTCGACACCAGCGTCGATACATCCCTGCAAAACATCACGGACGCGTTCAACACCCACTCGATGCCCGGAAATTCCAGACTTACCATTCGCTTTAGCCCAGCGATTGTTGCCGTCCATAATAATCGCGACGTGGCGCGGAGGTGTATTAAATAGCAAAGATCTCTTCCTGCGTGTCTCGTTTAACAATCGAGCACTATACCAATTTCACTGCACTAAAAAAACAAAAAGCCGGCGAAGTAACCCCCACCGGCTTCTTTACTGGACTGAATGATTAAATTTCCATCAAGTCCTTTTCTTTTGCGTCGAGCATCTCGGCAATTTTTGCGACAAATTCATCCGTCAGCTTCTGGATTGAATCCTCTGCACGACGAAGATCATCCTCTGTGATTTCTTTTTCTTTAAGCAAATCTTTAAAATCACCGTTTGCATCACGACGGATGCTGCGCACAGACACGCGAGCATTTTCAGCTTCGGCACGCGCTTGCTTGATAAACTGCTTACGAGTTTCTTCCGTGAGCATTGGCATCGGCACACGAATCAAACCGCCAGTCGTGCTCGGATTCAAGCCCAAATCCGACGACATAATGGCTTTTTCGACCGCCGGAACCATGTTCTTTTCCCAAGGAGAAACGGTTAGTGTCCGAGCATCCTCAACACCGATATTTGCCACTTGCTTCAAAGGTGTCATAGTACCGTAATAATCTAACGATACTGAATCAAGGATTGCTGGGTGCGCACGACCCGTTCGAATTTTACTAAATGCACTGGTCAGCGCTACCAACGCTTTATCCATTCTCTCACGCGAATCGGATGTAATTTCATTAATCATGTTTATTAGCCCTTTTCTATCAGAGTGCCTTCTTCTTCACCGACCACAATGTTAAGCAACGCGCCCGATTTGGACATACGGAAAACGCGCACTGGCATGTCATGGTCACGCACGAGACAAATCGAAGTTAGATCCATCACGCCGAGTTTCTTATCAAGTACCTCGTCGTATGATAGGCGATCATACAGCACTGCACTTGGATCTTTGACCGGGTCAGCGGTGTAAACACCATCTACTTTGGTCGCTTTAATGAGGATATCAGCATCGATCTCAATACCCCGAAGCGCCGCAGCTGAATCAGTCGTAAAGAACGGGTTACCAGTGCCTGCGGAGAAAATCAGCACTTCATTCGCCGATAAGCAACGGATCGCTTGACGACGATCATAGTGATCCACAATACCGCTCATCGGGATCGCAGACATCACTCGACTCGAGATATTAGCGCGCTCCAAGGCATCTCTCATCGCGAGCGCGTTCATGACTGTCGCCAACATACCCATGTGATCACCAGCGACGCGATCTAAGCCCGCTTCACTGAGGGCCTTCCCGCGAAACAAGTTGCCACCACCAATAACGAGTCCTACTTGAACGCCAATACCGACTAACTGACCGATCTCTAACGCCATCTTATCAAGAACTTTAGGGTCGATACCAAAATCCTGGTCACCCATCAGCTCTTCACCACTCAACTTAAGCAAAATGCGTTTGTATTTACGATCCTTCGAAAGTTTCTCACTTAAACCCATCAACTCATCCTCTGCTCGATCAACCTACATACTATAGATACAAAAACGGCGAACCTAGGTTCGCCGTTTCAGCTACGCCAAATTTACTTTGACGCCTGAACCTGAGCTGCAACTTCAGCAGCAAAGTCAGTTTCTTCTTTCTCGATGCCTTCACCAACTTCAAAACGTACAAACGCTTGAATGTCAGCACCGGCTTCTTTAAGAAGCTGGCCAACTTTTTGATCAGGATTCTTGACGAACTGCTGTTCAACAAGGCTGTTCTCTGCAAGGAACTTGCGAATACGTCCAACCATCATCTTCTCGACGATTTCAGCTGGCTTGCCTTCCATATCAGGCTGAGCCTTGATGATGTTCTTTTCTGATTCAACAACATCTTCAGGCATATCTTCAGGCTTTGCAACACGCGGGTTAACTGCAGCAATGTGCATAGCAACGTCACGAGCAAGCTCCTCAGAGCCACCTTCAAGACCAACCAATACAGCGATTCGGCCATTCGAGTGAACGTATGAACCAACCACTGGAGCTGAAAGTGTAGCAAAACGACGGATTGAGATGTTCTCACCGATCTTCTGAACAAGTGCTTCACGCTTAGCTTCAAAGCCAGCATCTAACAACTGCTGAACGTCATCGTTGCCCTGAGCAGCCGCTGCGTCTGCTACATCAACAACGAATGCTTTAAAGCTTTCATCACGAGCAACGAAGTCAGTTTCAGAGTTCACTTCAACTACCGTGTTAGCAGAGACGGCCACAAGACCTTCAGCTGCGGTACGACCCGCTTTTTTAGCAGCCTTAAGACCAGAAGCCTTGCGAAGGTCTTCAATTGCCTTCTCGATGTCACCACCAGCTTCTTTAAGAGCTTTCTTACACTCCATCATTCCAAGACCCGTACGGTCACGGAGTTCTTTTACCATTGACGCGGAAATTGCCATCGTCATCATCCTCTAGAATTCAATTTTTCTTTGCAAAAGGTGAGGCGAGCCGTTCGACTCGCCACAGAAAAGGCGCGAATTACTCAGCGTCTTTTTCACCTTCAACTTCTACGAACTCGTCTTTTGCAACTACGTCGTTCGCCTTACCTTCAAGAACCGCATCAGCGAAAGCTTGAGAGTAAAGTTTGATCGCGCGGATTGCGTCGTCGTTCGCAGGAATGATGTAGTCAACACCATCTGGATCGCTGTTTGTATCAACAATACCGATGACTGGGATACCAAGCTTATTAGCTTCTTGGATAGCGATACGCTCGTGATCAACATCGATTACGAACAATGCATCCGGTAAACCACCCATATCCTTGATACCACCGATCGACTTCTCGAGCTTTTCCATCTGACGAGTACGCATGAGCGCCTCTTTCTTGGTTAGCTTTTCGAAGGTGCCATCGGCTGCTTGAGCTTCTAGCTCACGCAACTTACGGATTGAAGCACGGATCGTTTTGTAGTTGGTAAGCATACCACCTAACCAACGGTGCGTTACGTGCGGCATGCCAGAACGGTTAGCTTCTTCAGCCATGATCTTACCCGCAGCGCGCTTAGTACCAACGAACAACACCTTGTTCTTGTTAGACGCTAATTGCTTAACAAACGCTAGCGACTCGTTAAGAGCAGGAACTGTGTTTTCAAGGTTGATGATATGAATCTTGTTACGTGCACCGAAGATGTATTTGCCCATCTTTGGGTTCCAGTAACGAGTTTGGTGACCGAAGTGTGCGCCTGCCGAAAGCAGTTCGCGCATAGATACTTGTGCCATTATATAGCTTCCTTTATTAAGGGTTATGCCTCCACACACCCCAACCACCAACTTCAAAACATTCGTTTGGAAGCACCCAAGTGATCGTGCCGGTGTATGTGAGAGTTAAGTTAAAATTAATGTCTTCTTGGATGGCTCGATTCGACTGACGAACCCACCTGCCTCGAAGCGCGCGCATTTATACCACAACTGCGGTTTTTTTCCAAGTTATTGCTGATATTTCCCGCAGTTAACGTTAAACTTCGCTTTTAATGCTTAATCTCGACAGAAGGACCCGCTCCAGTAATGAGTATTCAGTTAAAAACAGCTGCAGAAATTGAAGACATGCGCACCGCTTGCCAAATGGCCGCAGACGTATTAGTTATGATTGGCGAATACGTGAAGCCGGGCGTCAGTACAGGTGAACTTGATCAACTCTGCCACGACTACATTGTCGAGAAGCAAAAAGCGATTCCCGCATGTTTAGGCTACAACGGGTTTCCAAAGTCTATTTGCACCTCGGTAAACCACGTCGTATGTCACGGCATTCCTTCAGCCAGTAAAATTTTAAAAGATGGCGACATTATCAATATTGACGTCACCGTGATTCACAATGGATGGCACGGAGACACGAGCAAGATGTTTTTCGTTGGCAACGTCTCCCCACACGCAAAGCGACTCGTCGAGATCACCCAAGAATGCATGTATAAGGGTATCGAAATGGTGAAGCCCGGCACTCGGCTCGGTGACATCGGTCACGTCATACAAAAACATGCCGAGAGCAATTTCTACAGCATTGTTCGAGAGTACTGCGGCCATGGAATTGGCAAAACATTTCACGAAGAACCACAAGTTCTCCACTACGGACGTCCTGACACAGGCCTCGAGCTGAAAGAAGGCATGGTATTCACCATCGAGCCAATGGTAAACCTAGGCAAGCGTCACACGAAACTAAAGCGTGATGGCTGGACCGTTGAAACTAAAGATGGACGTTTATCGGCTCAGTGGGAGCACACGATTGCAGTGACTGCCGATGGCGTCGATGTCCTAACTAAACGAAGCGACGAAACTCTTCCGTTTTAATTAGAAGTCACCGCGAGGGCGTGTCGTGAACGATCAAGCTCAAGCTAGTGCATTTGATTTCTCTTCTCTCGATACGGTCATTGAGGGAGGAGAACCACTAGTCCCTGCATTCAAGCAAGCCATTGCAGACAATAACCAAGCACTCGATCAACGCTTCATTCAAGGCGAAAGCATTCGAGCACTGGTCAAAGATCGTAGCGACTTTTTCGATTCTTTACTCGCTCGGGCGTGGCGATGCTTTGTCGCCGGAGACCGCTCACTCTCGCTCGTAGCGGTCGGGGGATACGGCCGAGGTGAGCTACACCCGAAATCCGACATTGATCTGCTCGTTCTCAGTGAGCATCCGTTAGACGACTCACAGTCTGAGATCATCAGTAATTTCATTACCTTACTCTGGGACCTAGGGTTAAAAGTCGGGCACGCAGTTCGTACTTTAAGCGAAGCGATTGAAGCGGCGAGAAACGACCTCACTATTATTACCAATGTCATTGAAAGCCGCACTCTGGCAGGTGATTACTCACTACTTCCCAGTTTAATTCACAGTACGCGCCCAGAAGAAATGTGGCCATCGGACAAGTACTTCGAGGCCAAAGTTTCCGAACAACGTCAGCGTCACGAGCGGAACGATAATACAGAATACAACCTTGAACCCAATGTAAAGAACGCCCCCGGCGGACTGCGAGATATTCAAACAATCGCCTGGGTGGCGAAGCGGCATTTCGGTGAAGGTGATCTTACCGCGCTTCATCGCCGCGGTTTGTTGACGGATATGGAATACTCTTTACTCAAAAACGGCGAGGCGTTTTTGTGGCGAGTTCGATATGGAATCCACATGCTATCGAAGCGGCCCGAAGAGCGTCTGCAGGTTGATATTCAGCGTGAACTCGCCAGTATCTTTGGCTATGAAGATAATGACCAAGCCATGGACGTCGAGCAATTTATGCGCCGATACTATCGTTGGGTGTCAACGTTATCTCAGCTCAACGAGGTGTTGTTACAGTACTTACAAGAGACAATTGTCCCGCCGGCTGCGCCACCTGTTGTCTTGAAAATAAATCGCCGCTTTAATCGTGTAGACAACTTAGTTGAAACCGCTCATGCTCAGGTTTTCGCACAGACACCCTCCGCTATTTTGGAAGCATTTGCGTTAATGGGCGAAAACCCTGATTTATTAGGCCTCACCCCTTCGACCATTCGTCAACTTAGAGCACACCTTCATCTCATCGACCATCGTTTCCGTAGCGATATTCGAAATACCACGCTATTCATGGAAATCATGCGCAGTCCCTACGACCTATCAGACATCCTAAAAAAGATGACTCGATATGGTGTTTTAGGCGCCTATTTGCCTGAGTATGACCACATCACAGGTCTGATGCAGCATGACCTATTCCATCGTTACACGGTTGATGCTCATACGTTGATTTTGATTAAACATCTACGTCGTTTTTACAAGGGTAAAGATGCGGAAACCTTTCCCGTCGCTACGAAGGTTGCAAAGCAGCTACCCAAACCTGAATTGATTTTCATTGCGGGTTTATATCATGACATTGCAAAGGGCCGTGGCGGCAACCATGCCACGAAAGGCGCTATTTATGCGGCTGAATTCTGTGAGCGCCATCATTTGGGTGCTTGGGATACCAAATTAGTTAGCTGGCTGGTTGAAAAGCACTTACTGATGAGTGGAGTATCGCAGAAGCAAGATTTGTCAGACCCAGAGGTCATCAAGCGATTTGCGGAGAAAGTGGAGGATCAAACCTACTTAGATTATCTCTTCTGCCTCACCGTTGCCGATATCAATGCAACGAACCCAGAGCTCTGGAACAGCTGGAAAGCCCTTTTACTGCGTCAACTCTATCATCTGACGACAGAGGCACTGGAACACGGCGCGAATAAAACCAATGCGGCTATCTGGATCAATGATACGCAAAGCGCGGCTCGAAAGCGGCTCAATGCGAACGGCTACACAGACGAAACTCTCGATTCGCTTTGGGCAAGATTTGATGACGAGTATTTTCTTCAAACCGACGCG
>JABXIR010000014.1 GCA_013372965.1 Gammaproteobacteria bacterium | reverse complement strand
TCGAATCGGGTTGCGGCGTCAGTTGTTGGGGGGAACTGATGCTTATGCGGTCGTTTTACCCATCTTCCAGTTGATGGCGTAGGCGATACCTACGGCAAGCGGGATTAGACCGATATAGCGAGCAGCGATTAAGTCACCGTAGACGAAACCAATCACAATGGTAGAGATGCCGATAGCGCCGAACACAAGAGCAGAGCGAAAGTCATCGTTAGTGTTACGTGGCTTTTTCATGAAGCTTTCAATGGTGTCTGGAGAAAGCTGTTGGCCTTTTTCAATGGCGAGTCGAACCGTCTCTTGAATCGCAAGGCGAGCGGTGGTTCTCGATTTAATATAGTAGGCAATGACCATCGCTGGTGCGACAAAGATTCCGAAAATTGCTAATAATTCTGTCATGGGTCTCTCCTTTAAATGACGATATTTGTTGTCTTCGTTACTTAGTTAGACCCCTGTCATGCCGAAACGGATGCAGTGTAATTAACTTTTATTGTTTAAAGATTCAAACAGTTCGACTAATTGATCTTCGTAGCGACGCCATTTTTGCTCTGATTGACGATTGATCGCCTGCCGAACGTTCTCGCTGGTGGGTGAATACACAGCGGAACGGTTTTTTTCGGGTGAGAGACAGTTGTCATCGAAATTGACGTTTAAGAAGGCGAGTAGGTCTCGAATAGTGACTTCCGGTGATCGAGTGAGCTCTTCAAGTTGAAGGCTGTAGATCTGTGGATGACACAACACGTCGTCGATGTATTGGTTACATAAATTAAGCTCAGCGCGATCCTTTGGATTGGGCAAACGCATGTTGGAGCTGTTGGCCGCCAACAATCCCCGTTCTAGAAGGGCAGGGTGAGACGAGGACGTCTGGAAAGATACCCTGTGGAAGGCGGGTGTTGAGTTTGACCTTAACGCAGATCAAATGGCCTATTTAACGGCGTCGACGGGTTACCGTGCGGGTGGTTTCAACCCGATTGCGCAAGGGGTTCCACCGATTTACCAGCCGGAAACCGTATTGGCAACCGAAGCCGGTCTCAAGAATACTTTAATGGGCGGTGCCATGGTGCTTAACTTGGCGGCATACTTAAATCAGTATCGTGATATGCACGCTCAGAGTTTCATTGCTTTGGGTGCAGGCGGTGTGTCTGAATTTACTGAGAACGGCGGTGAAGTTGATGCTTACGGTCTGGAAGCTGAGTTAACTTGGAACGTAACCGACGCATTTACGATTAGCGGTTCTGCCGCGTACCAAAAAGCCGAGTTCGGTGAGTACAATGTGTCTAAGGTAAATGGCCTAGGTGATCTTGGTGGTCGACAGGATCTTAATGATCCAAACGCGCCGCTGTTGTCACTCGAAGGCTATGTTCCTGCGCTAACGCCAGAAATTACGCTTGGTCTCCAGTTGAGCTATGACATCGCGCTTCCCGGCGGAAGTACTCTGCGTCCATACATTAATACTTACTACTCAAGTGAGTATTACGGTCATGATATCAATACCGACGGTAATAAACAGGATGCGTACACGAAAACGAATGCTCGTTTAGTGTGGACATCCGCGTCGGGCGCAATTGAGGTTCAGGCGTTCGTGATGAACATCGAAGATGACGCTCAGTTGATTCGTGGATTGATCTTTAATCCAAGTACTGCACCGAATGTCGCATCGATTCAAGGGCAATACTCAAACCCTCGAACCGCAGGTGTCGCTCTGACTTATAATTATTAAGTTGACGAGTTAACGAGATGATAAGCCTCGCCAGTAATGGCGGGGCTTTTTTTTGTTCGTGTCGCGGGCTTGGTGCTTAATTATACTTCGGATGCAAGGATAATTTTTGCGTTGAAGCCAATCAGTTAAAGACTTCGGTAGGGGCTTGATCGGCAAAGAGTCGGAATTATATGAATAAAGTGTTGACTTTTTTTGCATTCGAAGTACAAAATCACACTAAGTAAGATAGCTACTAATACTTACCGCACCACACAAAAAGAAAAAGCACATCTGAGGAGTCAGACATGGGTACATCATTCACCACCAAGCGCTCGATCCTTGCGACATCGATCGCGGCTGTTATGGCGAGCCAATCCGCCTTCGCCCAAGACGAAGAGCAAAGCTCACGTTCTTCCCTTATGGAAGAGGTTGTCGTTACTGCGACAAAACGCGAAGCAAGTGTTCAGGATCTAGCCTTATCGGTCACCGCGATTTCGGGCGACCAGCTCACCGAGCTACAGATTGTTAACATTCTTGATCTTGATAAGTCTATTCCGGGTTTACAGGTTAAGAATTCAGGTAACGACCCTGTTATTATCATGCGTGGTGCCGGTGCAGCAGGCACGAACGACATCTCAGTACCAATCTACATTGACGGTCAATACCGTCCGCGCGCTGGTCAGGCGCTTGCGAGCTACTTAGATGTAGAGCGTGTTGAAGTACTTCGTGGTCCTCAGGGCACGCTGTTCGGTCGTAACACCTTGGGTGGTTTGGTTAACGTGATTGCGAACAAACCGAATACCGAAGCGTTCGAATACGGTGTTGCAGTTACGGTTGGTAACTACGCGCTTCGTCGCGTTGAAGGCTTTGTAAACATCCCTATGGGTGACATGTTCGCTGCACGTATTACAGCAAGCGACAGTTTCCGCGATCCGTATGTAGAAAACACCTACAACCCAGAAGGTGGCTTGAAAGACGAAGACAACACGTACGCTCGTGCTCAGTTCGCGTTTTACCCATCCGATGACTTTGACCTAACGTTAACGGCTACCTACTGGGACGACTCAGCCAACGGTAACGCTGACTACGCATACAAGGTACTTGGTGTACCTGTTAACCCAGCGACGGGCGCAACCAACGGTATGACCGGTGTCATGGAGCCGCGTCAAGGTACAAGCTCGACCGCGAACGGCGGCCGTCCTCAGGCGGGTAACTACCCGAATGACTGGACCGCGGCTACAGATCCTGATCCATATCGTATCGCATTTGATTACGCACCAATGCGTGATATCAGCGAAACGTCATTCAACGCGTTGATGAACTGGGATTTCGGTTTTGCATCACTTCGTGCAAGCGCGACGATTTTTGATTACGAAGAGTATCGTTTAACGGACTCTGATTTATCACCTAACCCATCTGCAGACTTGGGCAACAATGGTCCACAGGCGCTTGATTGCACTTGGTGGAACTACAACACGGCGTCTGATTGTGGCTTGGTTGCAGGTCAGCGTGTTAACTCGAAGGCAGTTCAAGCGGATGTGACACTGACATCGAACAGTGAAGGTCCACTCGATTGGACGCTGGGCTACTACTTCTACGACGATTCGGGCGATGGCGATACGTCAGGTGAGTTCGTTTGGGGTTACACCTCATCCGCTAACCCTCAAAATCCAATTTGGGCTCACTGGTTATACCAGGGCAACGGCGGTACAAAATCGACGGCAATCTATGGTCAGGCTGAGTACGCGTTTTCAGACGACCTTCGAGTCACTGCAGGTCTTCGTCACTCAACCGACGAGCGTCGCTCTTACACGAAATACCTCGACACAGGTTTGAACTGGGGCACTTGGCCACCAAGCTTCGACAATCCAGAGTGGGTTGCCGATCGTGAATCAGCATGGCCAGACCTATTTACCGTGTACGGCAGCGAAATCAATGGTAAAGAGTCTCATCTCGATTACCGTCTATCAGTTCAATACGACATCGACGCGGATTGGATGGTATACGCTTCGAACGCAACCGGTTATATCGCAGGTTCGCCCAAAGGCGGCGGTTCGTTTGAGCTAACCGATCCGAACGAAGTTAACTCATACGAAATCGGCGTAAAAGCAACGCTTCTCGATGGTGATATGCGTGTGAACGCAGCCGCTTACCGTAACGAATTCGACGGTCTTTCGACGACTGTATTCGTAGAGCAGAATGGCACTATCTTGGCTCAGCAAGCGCCGGGCGGTAGCATGAATTCTCAAGGTCTAGAGGCTGAAATGAACTGGCAGGCAACGGGCAACTTATTTGTCAATGCTGGCGTTTCTTTTGACTTCTCGAAGTTGGACGAATTCAGTGAACAGGAAAGCCGTTTCGATGAGGGTGGCACACTTGACCCGGTTTCAGGTAATCGTTACCACTACCTGAGTGGAAAAGATGCACGTTTCTCTCCTGACTATACCGTTTCACTTGGTTTGTCGTACAGTGTTGATCTCGGCAATATGGGTGAGCTAGTGCCGGGTGCATTCATCTACCACTCAGCGGAGTACAAGACTCAGAACGTCGAGTATTTCTTCGCTAAGCAAGATGCGTTTACCACCATGGATCTTCGTGCAACGTGGTACACTCCGGTAGAGGATCTTCAGGTTCAGGCTTACGTCAAGAACGCAACCGAGGAAACTTACTTAACCGAAACAACCGTATTCTCACGCGGTCGTGCAATGGCGGATTACAGCGCGCCACGTACCATTGGTCTGCGAATTGGTTATAATTTCTAATCATCGCGGGTAAGTACTCAAAGCCTCGCTGAAAGCGGGGCTTTTTTTTGCGACGACGTTTGGCTTTCGCGCTTAAAATCGTGTTTACAAACCAAGCGTATGGAGTGCTGTCGCGACTAGGGGTTCGGAACGACAATCGTGATGATTAACGACGGTTGCGTGCGGAGATAAGCAGTCACATTTCGCGATGAATCTTTTTTGTAAGGATAACCATGAATTCGATCATGCAATGGCT
>JABXIR010000183.1 GCA_013372965.1 Gammaproteobacteria bacterium | reverse complement strand
CGGCTATTTCGATGGAAGGCTACAAGACCTTAAAAGCCGGTCAGCAGGTTCAGTTTGATCTCGCGCCAGGCGACAAAGGTATGCATGCACATAACATTGTGCCGCTCGAGCACGAAACCGCGTAAATCACTAACGTAGTTTTAAGTTTTTTATGACGTAACGGCCAAATTCGGAGCAGCTCACGCGCTCTGAATGGGGCACGTTCACGTGGAGATCGTCGGTCAGAATTCGGTTGGAAATCGTCGATTTTATCCCTCCGAACAGATAGTCTGCCGCGCGATCCCATCCGATGTGTCTCAGCATCATCTCTGCTGACAGTAGCAATGATGTTGGGTTCGCTCGATCTAATCCTGCCATTCGCGGCGCTGTTCCATGCGTCGGTTCGAACAACGCAATCTCATCGCCAATATTTGCGCCTGGCGCAATGCCAACGCCACCCACTTGCGCGGCGAGCGCGTCTGAGAAGTAATCGCCATTGAGGTTGGTCGTTACCACGACACTAAACAATTCGGGTGTTAACAGTAATTGTTGAAACATCGCATCGGCAATATATTCATTGATGACGATGGTTTTGTCGTCCTGGGCGATCGTTAGATCACCATATTCATCGGCGGTTGCGCCAAACTCTTCACGCGCCACCTCTCGACACCATCCTAAAAATGCCCCCTCCGTGTACTTCATGATGTTGCCTTTGTGCACCACGGTAATGGTGGGTAGATCGTGTTCAATTGCGTATTTAATTGCGTTGCGCATCAGACGTTTCGAGGCGAACTCACTGATCGGTTTTATGCCGATACCGGTATTGCTAGGGTCAAAGCCATCCACTTCAAGCTCGCTCTTAAGAAACGCATGAAGCTTCCTGACGTCTTCACTACCAGCTTCCCACTCGATGCCTGCATAGGTGTCTTCAGTATTTTCTCTGAATAGCACGATGTCGACATTGCCTGGCTTCTTGACGGGACTCGGAACGCCCTTGATCCATCGTATAGGTCGCAAGCACGTGTAGAGATCTAGCTGCTGTCTCAGTGCGACATTGAGCGATTTAAAGCCACCACCAATCGGCGTTGTGAGTGGGCCTTTAATACCGACCTTAAATTGTCGTAACGCGTCGACTGATGCTTCTGGAAACCACTCGCCTTGATAGTGCTGAGCCGCTTTTTCACCGCAATATATTTCGGTCCAGAGGATTTTTCGTTGACCTTTGTAGGCTTTTTCAACTGCCGCATCGACTACATCGAGCATGACGGGTGTGATATCGATACCGACGCCATCACCCTGGATGTAAGGGATAATCGGAGTGCTAGGTACGTTTAGTTGGCCACCTTCGTATCGGATTACATTCGGTTGGCTAGCGTCAGTCGGTGCAGGCATCAATAAATTCCTTCGGCGAAGATGCGATTTCGTTATAATCTACCTGACATCGACGGAAGATTCAGCTTCCTTTCAATTCATTTTATTAATGTTCGATATGGCAGATGGCAAAACTTATTATTTTTAACAAGCCTTTTCAGGTGCTATCTCAGTTTAGTGCCCACGAAAATAAGCGAACATTGAGTGAATTCATCAGGATTCCCAAGGTGTATCCCGCGGGTCGCTTAGATTTCGACTCAGAGGGTCTATTGCTGCTAACCGATGACGGGCAATTACAGCATCGTATTGCGCACCCTTCTCAAGATAAGTCGAAGTGTTATTGGGTACTCGTTGAAGGCGTTCCTGATGACAGCGCCTTGCAACGCCTACGTGCGGGTGTCGAGCTTAACGACGGCATTACAAAACCGGCAAAGGCTAAGCGTATACCGCCGCCAGACCTATGGGAGCGCACACCGCCACCCGTTATTAAGCACAATGCCTCTTGGATTGAGATCGAACTAGCCGAAGGCAAAAATCGACAAGTTCGTCGCATGACGGCAGCTGTTGGTCATCCAACACTCCGCCTCGTTCGGTCTCGAGTTGCCCAATGGTCTCTCGAGGGACTTGCGCCGGGCGAGTATCGGGTCGTCGAAGTCAATATGCCCGTGACGGTTAAGCGTAAGCGGGTTAAGGGTCGTAGAAGCCGTTATTGACCTTTCAAACAAATTATACAGACTTGAGCCTACAGGTTTGGAGTAAAGAATTAATGAGCAAGAAAGTAATTGTCGGTATGTCCGGTGGTGTTGATTCATCCGTCACAGCTGCACTGCTACTAGAGCAAGGCTATGACGTCGAAGGTCTGTTCATGAAGAACTGGGACGAAGACGACGGCACAGAATACTGTACGGCAATGGAAGACCTTGCCGACGCAGAAGCCGTCGCTGAGCGTCTGGGCATTAAACTTCATACGGCAAATTTCGCGGCCGAGTACTGGGATAATGTTTTCGAGCACTTTCTTGAGGAGTACCGCGCTGGACGGACGCCAAACCCCGATATCCTGTGTAACCGAGAAATCAAATTTAAAGTATTTTTAGAGTACGCCGAGGAGCTGGGTGGCGACCTTATTGCCACGGGGCACTATACACGTCGAAGATTGCGTGATGATGGTCGCGCTGAGCTTTTAAAAGGGGTTGACCCAAATAAAGATCAAAGCTACTTCCTCCATGCGGTCACCGGCGTTGAGTTTGCGAAGACTCTGTTTCCCGTTGGCGACATTGAAAAGCCGCTCGTACGTGAAATCGCTGAAAAGTACAACTTCGTCACGGCCAAAAAGAAGGATTCAACCGGAATTTGTTTTATTGGTGAGCGTCGTTTCTCAGATTTCCTAGCAACCTACCTTCCCCACCAACCTGGACAGATTGTTGACTTAAATGGACGAGTCGTTGGAGAGCATCAAGGGTTGATGTATTACACCTACGGGCAGCGTCAAGGGCTCGGTATTGGTGGCTTAGCGGGCGTTAGTGATCTTCCTTGGTTTGTGTCAGGAAAGGATCTAGACAACAATCGTTTGATCGTAGTGCAAGGCACCGATCATCCTGCGTTGTTTCACGACGTACTAGACGCATCACAAATTACCTGGATCAACGACGCACCGAAGGTGGGCGTTAAGCTATCGGCAAAGACCCGCTATCGCCAGCCAGATCAGCAATGCGTTATTACCGAATTAACGGATGATGGGTTAACCGTTCAGTTTGATGAGCCTCAGCGCGCGATTACACCCGGCCAATCGGTTGTTTTTTACGAGAATGACGTGTGCCTCGGTGGCGGTGTCATTGAGCGGTTTTCTAACAGCCAATGAGTGTGAATAAGACTATGACCGATCAGGCACAGCTAAATGCTCTCGCGGCAGTATTTCAAGTCGCGGAACTCGTCGATGGCATCGCACGTCATGGCAGATTCGATGATGCCAATACACGTAAATTGTTAGAGGCAGTGTTCGAAGAATCTGGCGCAGGTGCGGATGTTCTGTACGGTACTCCAGGCGCCGTTGACATCGGATACAAACAACTCGAACAGCTGTTATTCAACAAAAGTAGCGTGCCTTCGCACATCATTCAGTATTCGCTCGGTTTAATGATCGTGCAGCGTAAATTAACGAAAGCGCCCGATTTAATGAGCGCACTTGATGATCAGCTTGCGCTTGCACGTCGCCAGTATGAACACATGGGCATCGAGCACAGTAGCGTGGTCAGTTCCCTTTCGGACGCGTACAGTGTGTCGGCATCCCAGCTTAAGTATCGTATTCAGGTGGCTGGTGATCCGGCTTGGTTGTCTCAGCCACTAATGGCTGAGCGAGTAAGAGCCCTGCTCTTCGCCGGCATTAGGGCAGTTACGCGATGGCGTCAACTTGGTGGATCTCGCCTCGATCTCGTGATTCGGCGCGGGAAACTCAAACGTCAGCTCGCACAGCGTAATACGCGCGCGTGAATAATGCGCATCTTACCGATGCGCACATTAATTCGGCTACACTACTCACATCTCATTTTTGACTAAATAGGTTTGTATACATGGATCTTTCTGCATTAACTGCGATTTCACCCGTCGATGGTCGTTACGGCTCAAAAACTAAGCAACTACGCCAGCATTTCTCGGAATACGGACTGATCTTTAACCGTGTTGTCGTTGAAATCCGTTGGTTACAACAGTTGGCCTCGATCGAAGCAATTAACGAAGTTCCAGCGCTTTCAGCGACTGCGAATGAGTTTTTAGAAAGCATTATCACTAACTTTTCCGAGGAAGATGCAGCGAAGGTTAAGGGTATTGAGGCAACGACGAATCACGATGTTAAGGCAGTTGAGTATTTTCTGAAGGATAAGTTTGCTGAGTTGGATGAACTTAAAGCGATTTCGGAATTCGTTCATTTTGCATGTACTTCTGAAGACATTAACAACCTGTCCCACGCGCTAATGCTTCGCAGCGGGCGTGATGAGGTTATTCTGCCGTCAATGCAGAAACTGATTGATGTTCTCACTACGATGTCAAAGCAGTTTGCGGCCGTTCCAATGTTATCTCGCACCCACGGCCAAACGGCTTCGCCTTCCACCGTCGGTAAAGAACTTGCTAATGTCGTATACCGACTACGTCGTCAGGCACTTCAGATTGCAGAGACGCCACTCTTAGGCAAGATCAACGGCGCGGTTGGTAACTACAATGCGCACCTTTCTGCTTACGCAGATATAGATTGGCAGGCAAATGCACAGAACTTTATTGAAGAGCGCTTAGATCTAGACTGGAACCCATACACAACACAGATTGAACCGCATGACTACATCGCCGAACTTTTCGACGCGGTAGCACGTTTCAACACGATCTTAATTGATCTGAACCGTGACATTTGGGGCTACATCTCGTTGGCATACTTTAAGCAGAAAGTCGTTGCGGGTGAAGTCGGTTCGTCGACTATGCCACACAAAGTTAATCCAATCGATTTTGAGAACTCTGAAGGTAACCTAGGCATTGCGAATGCAGTGATGTCTCACATGGCCCAGAAGCTACCGATCTCTCGCTGGCAACGCGACCTAACTGACTCTACCGTGCTACGTAACATGGGTGTCGGTTTCGCATACAGTCTCATTGCGTACGAAGCGACGCTGAAAGGTCTATCGAAACTTGAGCTTAACGAAGTGCGTCTCGCTGAAGATCTTGATAACAGTTGGGAGATTCTCGCGGAGCCGATTCAAACCATCATGCGCCGTTACGGTATTGACGAGCCTTACGAAAAGTTAAAGGCTCTGACCCGCGGCCAGAAGATCAACGCGGAAGTACTAGCAACCTTCGTAGATACGCTCGAGCTTCCCGATAACGTTAAGCACGAGATGAAGCAAATGACGCCGGCGAGCTATATCGGCAACGCTGTCTCTCAAGCGAATAATATCTAAGCGTATGGCGAATATATTCGACGGTTACAAGGCGATTTCGTCAGATAGCTTTTTAAAAAACCACTGGCAGCAATTGCCGGTGGTTTTACGCGAGCTAGTTCCTGTAAATGAGCTTGAGATTACCGCGGATGAACTCGCCGGACTGAGCCTTGAAGAAGATGTCGAGAGTAGAATCGTTGTTAATGACGGCGATGACTATGTACTCCACAACGGCCCTTTCGACGAATCAATCTTTGAAACGCTGGGCGACGGTCGCTGGTCTCTGTTAGTTCAAGCGGTCGACCTTTGGAATCAGTCGATCCACGAATTGATGAATCGATTCAGCTTTGTGCCAAATTGGCGTCGTGATGACGTTATGATCAGTTTCTCCACGGAAGGTGCTCATGTGGGGCCACATTACGATCACTATGACGTGTTTTTGATCCAAGCCAGTGGTAAGCGAACTTGGAAAACCGGCGGTTCTTGTAACCGTGACACGGAGCGCGACACCAATTGCGAGAGCCTAGACCTCATTCTCGATGAGGACTTCGACCAGGCTCACACCTTATTACCAGGCGATGTGCTTTACGTTCCTCCTGGCGTTCGTCATTGGGGTATCACGGACGAAGCCGGTATGACGATCAGCATTGGATTTCGTGCACCAAGCGCGGCAGAGTTATTGTCGTTACTCGCCAAAGAGGTTGAGGATGAATATTCCGAGGACCTCCGATTTTCCGATGCAAAACGCTCTGCTGCGGCTTCTAGCGGAGAGTTGGCGCATGAGGACGTCGTGCGGGCACAGACACTGATGCGTTCGATTATTGATAATGATCAACAGTTCGCCGCTTGGTTCGGGGCGCTAATGACCGAACCGAAGTACGATGAGCTGCTTCCCTACAATGATCGTATTGACCCCGAGCTTGAGGGTCTCACTTCCGTCAGCTTGGTAAGAGATCCGTGTACGCGTTGTGCGTACTATCGAAGTGACGACGCCTTGGTTTGGTTAATAAACGGGGAAATCTATCACTTCGAACCACAGTCATCACAGGCCACCATTGCCAAGCGCCTCAGTGATCATGTCATTAATGATTTTAATTCGATTAGCGAGCTAGCCGACGATACATCCCGCGAGTGGTTAGATAACTTGCTTGAGGATGGAAGCTTCTATGTCCACGAGTGAATACTCGGTAGAGATCGCCGACTCGCGTGTTCTAGAGACCGAGATAAAGCATCTTCGCACATCGGTTTTTGTAATCGAACAAGGCGTACCACCCGATATCGAGTGGGATGGCCTGGACGAACAATGTAAACATATCGCCGTGCGCGTACAGGGTGACTGTATCGCAACGGGGCGTTTGATGCCCTCAGGTAAGCTTGGACGCATAGCGGTCGATGTCGCATTTCGCGGTCGAGGCTTCGGAAAAATTGTCACTGAGGCGTTGTGTGAGCTCGCGGCCAATGAAGGTTTACTGCAAGTCTACCTACATGCCCAGATTCAAGCGAAACACTTGTATCTCGCGTGTGGGTTTAGTGAAACCGGCTCAACCTTCCAAGAAGCCAATATTGATCATATTAAAATGGTCAAATCACTCAATCCGTCTGATACCACTATTACCCAGAGCTCTTGGCTGGCTAATAAACTAACGCTGATCGATGGTATGCGTCGCAGTGGGTTTATCCTCATGGAGCACCTACACGACGAATTCAGTTTGTACCCCGATTTAGTGCCCAGGATAATGCCAATTTTACGGTCATCCCGTGAGGCAAAACTCCACCTTGTTACCTGTGATATACAGGCCATCATCGAGAGACAATCGCCATTCATTGACTGGCTTCAGCGAGTTGACAGTCGGGTCAGTATTAGGGTCGCAAGTCCTGCCCTAATGCAGCGATTAGGCGATTGCATCATCGTTGATGGTTTCTATGGAATGAATCGTACGTCAAAAGGGTTTCGACTTTTTAGGGGAGACTCCCCAACCTACCGAGAAATTCGTTCACTCGCGTTAGGTGTGTGGGAAAATTCGACGCCCGACCCGAGAATCAAGCGTCTACACATTTAACACCTAACGTTTAAAGCGTGCTCGCTACTTCCATGATCAAGCGTCTTAACCAACGATGTGCTGGGTTATGCTGAAGGAGTGGCGACCATGCCATGTTCAACTCAATGGGTGGGATGGCAAACGGCGGTTCCGAGACCACGAGATGTTCTTCCGTTAAATGACGTTTTGCAACTCGAGTTGGCAGAGTAGCCACCAAATCATCACGAGCTAATAACACCCCCGGCATTTGATAGTGGCGTGTAAAAATGGCGATGTTACGACGTGCACCCTCTTGAGCCGCATCTACTGCACGATCAACCCATCCGAGTTTATTGTAGTTTTCGGTGTTAATACCCGTTCCACGCCCCACCCCGGTTTTGCTTACCCAAATGTGCTGTGCCTTTAGGTAATTCTCAAGCGACATGTCATTGACCAACGGATTATCATCACTCATCAAGCACGAGAACGTATCGCGCCAAACCACGACCGAATGAAAGCTTTGAGGCAGCTCGTCGAAACGATTGATGGCGAGATCAACTTTCCCTTGTTCGAGGTCACCGATCGATGCATCACTTGGCGTTAGTAGATCAAGCACCACGTGAGGCGCTTCGTGACGGAGTCGTCTTAGTACTTCAGGGATTAATGTACTTTCTGCGTAATCGCCAACGATGATGCGGAACAAGCGATTGCTGTACTCTGGTTCGAATCCCTCAGTAGGCTGTAGTACTTGTTCGATTTCAGTCAGAATTTGACGCACTTTTGGCTGAATGTTGAGTGCCTTTTCGGTAGGCGTCATTCCCTCAGTGGTACGAACAAGTAACGGGTCGTCGAATAGCTCTCGGAGACGTCGAAGACCGTTACTCATTGCTGGCTGTGTTATGCCTAATACAGCACCGGCGCGGGTGACGTTTTTCTCTTCTAGAAGAACATCAAAGTAGACAAGTAAATTGAGGTCTACTCGAGATATATTCATTATAAAAATACCAATGCGGATAGTGATAATGGAGGATTATTGCACACGCATTAATCCTCCGCAATTCATGCTCAAATTATGCGCCTTTCTCAGCGAGGTAAAGCCAAGTTTCCAACACGGAGTCAGGGTTTAAACTCACTGAGTCAATGCCCTGTTCCATTAGCCAAAATGCGAAATCGAGATGATCACTAGGTCCCTGACCACAAATTCCCACGTACTTGTCGGCACGCTTACATGCAGAAATTGCCATTTCAAGTAAACGCTTCACTGCGCCATTTCGCTCGTCGAACAACTGTGCAACCAAGCCTGAATCACGATCTAGACCAAGCGTAAGCTGAGTTAGGTCGTTTGAGCCGATTGAGAAGCCGTCGAAATGTTCTAAGAACTCGTCAGCCAACAGTGCGTTTGCCGGAAGCTCGCACATCATGATGACTTTCAGGTCGTTCTCACCGCGCACTAAACCGTTCTCGGCCAGTAAGTCGATGACTTCCGCAGCTTCATCGAGCGTTCGTACAAACGGAACCATGATTTGAACGTTGGTGAGCCCCATGGTTTCGCGAACGTATTTGAGCGCTTTACATTCAAGTTCGAAGCATTCGCGGAAACTTGGAGCGATGTAGCGACTCGCGCCCCGGAAACCGAGCATTGGGTTCTCTTCAACTGGTTCGAAATCTAGCCCGCCAATGAGGTGTGCATATTCGTTTGACTTGAAATCCGACAAACGAACAATGACTGGTGAATCGGCGAACGAGGCCGCTAGCGTGCTAATACCTTCAATAAGTTTTTGGGTGTAAAACTCGACCGGTGACGCATAGCCTGCAATTCGATCGTCGATAAGTTCGCGAACATCAGAAGGCATTAGCTCGTAGTTGAGCAATGCCTTTGGGTGTACACCGATCATGCGATTGATAATAAACTCGAGACGCGCAAGTCCGACACCAGCGTTTGGTAAAGCTTGGAAGTCGAAGGCACGATCCGGGTTGCCGACGTTCATCATGATCTTAAATGGTAAATCTGGCATTTCCTCAAGGTTTGAACGATTGATCGCAAACTCGAGCAAACCGTCGTAAATAAACCCTGTATCACCTTCCGCACAAGAGACCGTGACTTCATCCCCAGTGTTAAGCTGTGATGTCGCGTCGCCACAGCCCACAACGGCAGGAATGCCCAGTTCCCGAGCAATAATCGCGGCATGACAGGTTCGACCGCCACGGTTCGTTACAATCGCAGAGGCGCGTTTCATGACCGGTTCCCAGTCTGGGTCGGTCATGTCGGTCACTAGAACATCGCCGTCTTGGACTAAATCCATCTGATCGAGATCGGACACGTTGATAACTCGGCCTTGGCCAATACGCTGACCAATCGAACGGCCTTCGACCAATACTCTACTCTTTTCTTTCATCACATAACGCTCGAGCTGATTACCCGACTCGCGTGATTTAACGGTTTCGGGGCGTGCCTGAACGATATATAACTGTTGGTCGTCACCGTCTTTTGCCCACTCGATGTCCATTGGACGACCGTAGTGCTTTTCGATGATGAGGGCCTGCTTTGCAAGTTCCTCGATTTCAGTGTCGGAAATAGAGAAACTGAGTTGGTCTTCACGAGCGACATCAACGGTCTCTACTGAGCGCCCTGCAGATGCATCGCTACCGTAGATCATTTTGAGCAGTTTTGAGCCCAATGTACGACGAAGAATCGCGGGATTACCGTTACGAAGCGTTGGCTTGTGGACGTAGAATTCGTCTGGGTTGACTGCACCTTGGACAACGGTTTCACCGAGACCGTAGCTTGAGGTTATGAATACGACGTCATCAAAGCCAGATTCTGTGTCCATGCTAAACATGACACCCGCGGCAGCGGTTTCACTGCGAACCATCTTTTGGATACCGGCGGATAGAGCGACTTCGGCGTGATCGAAGCCTTTATGAACACGATACGAAATCGCACGATCATTGAATAGACTCGCGAACACTTCGCGGATCGCATCGATCACGTTATCGAAGCCACGAATGTTTAGGAACGTTTCCTGCTGACCTGCGAAACTTGCGTCTGGAAGGTCTTCTGCCGTTGCGGAAGAACGGACCGCAACGGTCGCGTCGGTACCTTCGGGTGCCATTTTGTCATACGCTTCGCGAACATCTTTCGCTAGAGACTCGGGAAGCTCTTGAGACATAACCCAACCGCGGATCATTGCGCCGACTTCGGCCAGTTTTTTTACGTCGTTCACGTCGAGTTTTTCAAGCTCAGAGTCGATACGTGCTTTCAGCCCAGTATCGATCAGGAAGCTTCGGTATGCGTCCGCTGTTGTGGCAAATCCATTCGGAACATTAACACCAGCATTGGAGAGGCTACTGATCATTTCACCAAGTGAGGCGTTCTTACCGCCTACGTGAGGAACGTCGTTCATTGAAAGCTGATCGAACCAGATTACGTTAGTTGCCAAGGGAAGCTCCTTTAAAACTTGTCGACTTGATAGCGTTTAGTATACCTAAGCACCCCGACTTGCGCGAAGCGTTACTAAGCTATACATTCCAAGAGATCATACATTCAACTTATGGGATGCTTACTACAAAATGATTAAACCACGCAAAGCTTTCTTCGTTAGCGACGGTACCGGAATTACGGCCGAAAACATCGGACGTAGTTTACTCACACAGTTTCCAAGTATTGAGTTCGATGAACTGTCACTACCCTACGTGGATACAGTCGAAAAAGCTGAGCGTGCCGTTGCGATGATCAATGCGAGTGTGAGTGATGACGTTCGCCCGATTATCGTTTCGACGATAATTGACGACCAAATCCGCGAGATTATTGCGACCGCTAATGCGTTGCTGCTGGACAGTTTCGACAAGTTTCTTCAGCCACTTGAGCTAGAGCTTCACGAAACATCGAAGCACCAGATCGGTCAGACCCACAACATCGCCAACGAGAAAAACTACCACTCCCGTATAGACGCGGTTCATTTTGCCCTTGAGAACGATGACGGAGCATTACTAAAAAATTATCAGCACGCGGACGTCATACTCGTGGGAGTTTCTCGGTGTGGTAAAACACCGACATGTCTGTATCTAGCACTTCAGTATGGTTTGAGAGCGGCAAATTACCCGATCACAGAAGATGACGGTGATGCCATGAAACTCCCCGATTCATTGCAGCCCTATCGTAGTAAAATATTCGGTTTGAGTATTTCACCACAACGCTTAGCGACCATTCGTCACGAGCGTAGACCGAACAGCCGCTACGCGAGTTTGCGCCAATGTGCCGATGAGGTACGACACGTCGAGGCAATATTTAGACGTTACAAAATACCGTGTATCAATACCACCGATTATTCCATCGAGGAAATATCGACACGAATCCTCGCTAAGATGGGCATCAAGCGAAAAATGCTTTAGAAAAGTTGCGAAACTTATTGGTTTACGTAGACTTCGACAACTTCGTTTAATTGAGTAATCTATGCTTACGCTTCCGTTTTACGACGATCCAATCGAGTGGCTATCGCGCTTTAATACAACCGAATTTCCCGTGCTTCTTGATGCTGGTGGGCATGAGCGTGGTCGCTACGACATTATCGCGGCCTGCCCAACTGAGTCAGTTCTTCTGTATTCTGATCGACTCGAGCATCATTCAAAGAACGGTCTTAACATAGCGCCGCCTGAGCAGTTTTTCGAAACGATAAAGCACATGCGTCAACCATTTGATCGTGCCAGTGAGGTGCCGTTCATTTCCGGCTTAATCGGCTTTATTGGCTATGATATTGCGCATGTCGTTGAAGCGATTGAGCGACGCGACGATAAGCCCGCGCCAGATCTCCCTGTCGCTTGTTTGAGGCGTTACGAATGGGCGATTATTCAAGATCGAGAGCAAAAATGTAGTTATTTTACGACGACCGACGTTAATTTGTCGGGAGAGCTAGAGAAACGGACCGCTAATCGTCGTGATGACGACCCGATTTCTGCCT
>JABXIR010000190.1 GCA_013372965.1 Gammaproteobacteria bacterium | reverse complement strand
GCACTTCGGCGCTGCACGATGGGGTTTTGGTTTTACGTCACTTTGATCGCCTCGCTTGGTGGAACGAGGCAGCGGGTAAGTTGCTGAGTCTCAATCCTAAGACTGACTCGGGTCAAGCGATTACTAACTTCGTCCGAGACCCTAAGTTTGTTGCCTATCTAGAAAATAGTAATTTTTCCAAGCCTCTTACTTTGAAGCGTTCTGGTCACGAGGGGCAGTGGATCCAGTTCGAGGTCACCAATTACGGCAAAGAGGAGCGTCTTATGGTGATTCGCGATGTTTCAAAGCTATTGCAGCTCGAGCAAATGAGAAAAGACTTCGTAAGTAACGTCTCACATGAGCTCCGAACGCCGCTAACAGTCGTCTCCGGTTATGTTGAAAATCTAGAGATGTTTAGCGATGCACTGCCAGAGGCAGTAACCCAATCGCTTCAACATATTAGTGCGCAAGTGGGTCGTATGAACGAAATGGTCGAGGATCTATCGCTGCTCTCGCGGCTAGACGAGTCGGATAGCCTCATATCAACGGCTGAAGTCGACTTACGCCAGTTGGTCGAGTCTTTAGTTGCCCAGATGGAGCTGTTAAAGCGACCAGAGCACGAAATTATCGTAGAGCTATGTGATGAGGTCAAAGTGCTCGGCTCTCAGCGCGAGCTCTACAGTGCATTCTCGAATATTGCTTTTAATGCACTGAAGTACTCACCTACAGGCGGAGAGATTGTGGTACGACTCAGGGATCGCGGTGATAAAGTGTCGTTTAGTGTAAAAGACTCTGGAATCGGTATCGATCCAAAACATATTCCACGGTTGACTGAGCGTTTTTACCGAGCGGATTCCGCTCGGACAAGTGTGATATCTGGTACGGGCTTAGGCTTGGCCATCACTAAGCACGTTCTTATACGTCACGGCGGTGAGTTGCGCATTCAAAGTTGGCCAGGGAAGGGCAGTAAATTTAAATGCACCTTCCCGAAATACGATGATTAAGCAATTTCGTCTCGAGTAAAGACGTAACTGTTTGGTGTCGATTGAGATTCATCGAAACGATAGCCAGCCACATCGAAGTTCTTGAGCGATTCGAGACTCTCTAAAGGATTCTCACAAATCCATCTAGCCATGAGGCCTCGTGCTTTTTTTGCATAAAAGCTAATGATTTTCTGTTTGCCGTTTTTGGTGTCTTTGAATACCGGCGTGATGATCGGCACGGAGACGGCTTTTGGTTTAACTGATTTAAAGTATTCGTTTGAAGCAAGATTTATCACATACGTTGCCTTTGTCTCAGTAATATCCTGATTTAATGCGTCGGTAATGCGATTTCCCCAGAATTCGTAAAGGTTGCTCGCGTGTTGAGTGGCGAGCTTTGTGCCCATCTCGAGACGATAGGGTAATATTCGATCGAGCGGACGCAACAGTCCATAAAGTCCCGACAAAATTCTTATCGTCTCCTGGCAGGAGCTGAGAGTGTGTTGATTCGCTGTTTCGACCTCAAAGCCGGTGTAGACATCTCCCTTAAACGCAAAGATTGCCGGCCGAGCGCTGTCGTCGAGATCTGGACTCTGCCAGTTATGGAAACGTTCGTAATTAAGTTCGGCAATCTTCTCGCTGACCTTCATTAGCTTGCTAATTTGCTCTGGCGATAGCTGCTTTAGTTGATCGATGAGTTCTTGAGACTGCTGGTTAAAGCGAGTCGATGACCCTTCTAAAGTGGGGATGTCAGACTCAAAGTCTAGCGTCTTCGCTGGTGATATGAGTACGATCATTGGCTTTGCTTAAGCTCCTGAATTATTTAAAAAGACCATTTGACTAATAACATTGGACCGCCTTGCTGGATTGAGTATTGCGAGTTGAGTAAACGTCCGCGGTGGTCCACATTGAGATCAATCAGTTGATACGCTGCCGCGAGGCTGAAGTGATCACTGACTCGGTATTCGATCATGCCCTCTATGAAGCGAGTCTCGCCATCATAGGGGTCGATGTTGGCGGAGAGCCAACCTGCCGAGCCGCTGACGAGCAGTCGACTGTTAAACGCGTGTGTCGCGGTCAGCATGATGTTGGGCAGTGGTGCCAAGAGAGAGTCAGTTTCTCTGATGTAGGTCGGCGATGTAGTATCGTTAATGCGGCCCGAGCCGGCAATACTTGCCTTGAGTTCTAACGCGTGAATCCCGAGCCCGATACCAAGTGTTGTCGTTGGAGATTGATAATAGTCGTATACAAGTCGCGTCGACAGGTTCCTCGTTCGAAATTCAGATTCAACCGTTACGCCGACATCGTAGATTGTGTCGTTGAAGTCGACTTGTGAGTTCAGGCTCCGCGATCCACGATCAATGTAATCCGAGTAGGCCAAGGTGAGGTTGAGTCGCTCAGTGAGCCGATACCGATAGTTTATTGCAATGTTTGTATCGGACTTTCTAAGCCCAAGATTTTGCAAATCGAAACCGAGAGATCGACTAGACGACGATGTATTGATCTGTGCATCAGATCGCTGACGAAATGAACCCAGTAACAAAACGTGATTACGCTCCATTGAGGGGTGAATAAAGGTATTGGCATCATCGGCTGTAGCAAAGGAAGGTGTGACACTAAAGATGATTAAGCCAAGTATTAAAAATCGCATCGTCGTTGCTCACTATTGCTCAGATAAAATATTGCCCCACCAGTTCAGTGGCTCACCGGTTTCGCTGTCGAACACATTAGTGTAGGCCCAAGAGGTTTCGGGGAACTGCGACATCATGTGTTCAAGAACTTTCTCGATGTTTCTGAACTCACAACCTACGTGAACTGTAATCGTAAAAAACCGTTCACTCTGGTTGGAGATCTCGCCGCCTAATTCTTCGACACCTTTCGCCACTATTTCGAGTAGTTGATTCGCGTTCGATCGAGACACGACGCGGATATTTAAGTTACCACCGTGTTGAACAATTGAGAATTTCTTCTTGCTATCTACTGTAATGACATCAAGTTTGGCAAGGCCTGCGAATAACGGACTGCTCGTTACTTGAAGGCCTTGTTGGGTTGGTGTGACGCCAACGCGCTCAACAATCGCTTCGCCCGAGGGGCTGATCCCTGCAATAACTTCAACGCTTTCGATACTAGACACAAAATACTCCGTAGTGTTTGGCGGGTTTGAGGAAATGTCGACTATATTTAAGTTATGGTAACAGAAATGACGAATGAAAACGGCACGATGATTTTCCTTCGGCCGAATCGCTCCCTCAGTGAAAATGCGTTCCAGCTGCACACAATATGGCTGAGTACGGTATTTGGTGTCGCTACGCTGTTCTTTATCGTGATGTCGCTCTGGCCGATCTCCCTAGCCTTTGCGATCGTTTGGTTTTTTGTCGTTCGGTTAAATTTGTCTCTAAGGCGCGAACTGTCGTTAGAAGAACACATCACCATCGTGTCGTCTCAATTCGTCTGGGAGAGATCTCACGAACACTTCGAATCTGAGCTTGACGACACTTGTGTGTATGCAGAGTTACCTCCCCAGTCTTGGGCATCGGTTCATATTTATGTTTATAGCGCTAAATTCGGGCGGTGCGAGATTGCAAGACTCATGAATCGAGAGGATGGTAATCGGCTCATTCATATACTGGAACAACGTGGACTTCATGTAGTCCGCAAACGCAGTGGACGCTACGTAACACTGAGAGCCTGAAGGCTCATTCACGCCGTTTTGTACGGGACAAGAGCTAGCAGGTAAGTACTTTCTTTTAGATTCATGATTTTACGTTGCTTTTCACGGGTTACATGCCTAATATTCACCTCCTTGCTTGGCGACGGTAAGTCGTCTTTTTAACCAGAGGTTATGGTTAAGAGCAGCAGTATCGCGGGTAGTTTCATTAATCTCCAAATTGATTGAAAT